>DGOT01000291.1 GCA_002389465.1 Bacteroidales bacterium UBA4459
TTGCATCCTTTTTTTTGCTGTAGAGAAAAAAGATGTTCCGAAAGTTTTCGGGAGTCCGGCTTGAGGACATTACTAAATTATATTTATTTAGGACAGTATTGTTATAAAACTATTAATTCACATGTATGTAAAAGCAAAAGAAACCGCTGATTTTCTTAGGTCAAAAGGTATCGGAAATCCAAAGGTTGCTGTCATACTCGGGACAGGGCTTGGTAGATTTATAGAAGAAGTCAGGGTTAAAGTTGAGATAAATTACAGTCATATTCCGCATTTTGAGGAGGCAACAGTTGAATTCCATAAAGGAAAGTTGGTGTATGGCACCATAGAAGGAGTGAACGTCCTGCTGATGCAGGGACGATTTCATTATTACGAAGGATATTCGTTACAACAAATTACTTTTCCTGTAAGGGTGATGAAGTTGCTGGGAGTAGAAACATTACTTGTTTCCAATGCATGTGGAACTGTGAATCTCAAATTTAAACCTGCATCGTTGATGATCATTGACGACCATATCAACATGTTGCCGGATAATCCGCTTATCGGAAAAAACCATGAAGAGTTCGGTCCCCGTTTTCCTGATATGAGCAGGCCGTATGACCCTGAATTAATTAAAAAGATGGAGCATATCGCCCGTGAAAACGATATGGAAATTGAAAAAGGCGTTTATGTTGCATGGATGGGGCCCAGCCTGGAAACCAGGGCTGAGTACAGATTTATCCGCACAATGGGCGCTGACGTAGTAGGGATGTCCACTGTTCCGGAGGTGATCGTAGCCCATCATATGGGTATGAAAATAGCAGCTATATCGGTCGTTACTGATTTGTGCGACCCGGACAACCTGCATCCTGTGGATATTGACGACATCCTTAAAAATGCGGCTATGGCTGAACGAAATCTTATGCTCCTGTTTCATGAACTGATAAGACAACTGTAAACCACTTAACTTTTTTTAATAGTCAAATACAAGGCGTTTGGATTATCTTTGCATAATTATTTAGCATTTATTTGTTATGGAAACAATTATATCACCGGTTGATAAACAATTACTTGAAAAGGAGTTGACAAAGGACAGGTTGTTGCGCGAAACAAACAACGGGAACAACCTGATTTACGTTGTGAATGAAGTTAACTCGCCCCATGTAGTCAGGGAAATAGGCCGCTTACGCGAAGTAACGTTCAGAGATGCCGGAGGCGGAACCGGCAAAGAAATTGACCTCGACCGTTATGATTATGGTGAACATGCTTTCCAGCAAATGATTGTATGGGACCCGCGCGAAAAAGAAATAACCGGGGGCTACAGATATATCGAGTGTAAAGAGTTGGAGGCTAACGGTACGGAGGTCCATTCTCCTACGGCCGACCTGTTTAAATACTCGAAAAAGTTTATTGGCAAATATTTAAATTTTACCATCGAATTAGGACGCTCCTTTGTGCAGCCCCTGTATCAACCTTCTTTTAATCTTAGAAGAGGCATGTTCGCTTTGGATAATTTATGGGATGGTATCGGCGCATTGATCATCGAAAACCCGAAAATCAGGTATTTGTTTGGTAAAGTAACCATGTACCCTGATTACGACCCGCTGGCCCGTGATATGATCTTATTTTTTCTGCATAAATATTTTCCTGATAAAGAAGAATTGATACAACCAATTAAGCCATTGGGGATTACTACATCAGAAAAAATTCTGAACAGTATTTTTACAGGATATAACTACGAAGAAGATTACAAGACACTGGTTCAGAAGGTACGCAAACTGGGCGAAAATGTTCCTCCGCTTGTGAATGCTTACATGAACCTTTCGTCAACAATGAAAACATTCGGAACTGCATTAAACGATCATTTTGGAGATGTTGAGGAGACCGGAATATTAATAACGGTTAAAGATATTCATGATGTGAAAATAGACCGGCATCTGTCAACTTATATAAAACCCGATTAATTATTTCGAATATTTCATTGATGAAAATAAGCACATCAGAATATATCACCAGTTCAGCAAAGGTGGAACAATGCCCACCGGCCGACAGACCCGAATATGCCTTCATCGGCAGGTCAAACGTTGGCAAATCGTCATTGATCAATATGCTTACGGGCAGGAAAAAACTGGTTAAAGTGTCGGGTACTCCGGGCAAAACAATCACCATAAATCATTTTCTGATAAACCGCGAATGGTACCTTGTGGATTTGCCCGGATATGGTTATGCCAAGCGTTCTAAAACTGAGCGGCAGAAATGGAACAGGATGATCAGAGGATATATTTTAAAAAGATCAAACCTCCTGTCAGTTTTCCTGTTGGTGGATCTAAGGCACGAACCCCAGAAAGCAGATATAGAGTTTATCGAATGGTTGGGTCTTTCGCAAATTCCTTTTGCTCTTGTGTTTACAAAAGAGGATAAATTAAATAAATTGCAGGTGGAAAAAAACCTGGCCAGATATAAAAACTGGTTACTTGAAGAATGGGAAGAACTCCCACCTTTATATGTAGTTTCATCACGAACGGGAAAAGGTAAGGATGAGTTGCTGGCATATATCGAAGAGACAAATCAGCTGTTCTCTTCGTAATCAATCTCGATCAGCAATTGATTTTTGGATACAATATCCGATACTTTCACATGAACTTTACGAATTACACCGTCAACAGGTGAAGCAACAACGTTCCGCATTTTCATTGCTTCCAGCACCATCAGTAGATCTCCTTCTTTAACTCTTTTTCCCTTTCGGGCCCTTACTTTGACAATAGTCCCCGGAATAAATGCCTTGACCATTCCCGGATTTTTTTCCTGGAATTTACTCCGGTTCTTAAATTTCTTAGTAAGTAAGGTCCTGTATTTTGTGCCGTCAACAATCAATGTGTTGAAGCGTATCTTTTCTTCTTTTTCTTTTTTACGCGCCATGACCTTTATATTTTAGAATGGAGGAATGCCATGCTTTTTCTTCGGCATCGCAATGTCTTTTTCTTTTGAAATGTCAAGGGCATGAATGAGCATCTTTCTGGTTTCTTCAGGTTCAATAACGGCATCAATGTAACCGTAGGCAGCTGCAACGTATGGATTGGCAAACTTCGCCTTGTATTCGTTCACCTTTTGTTTCCTGACTTTATCAGGATCTTCAGCAGTGGTAATTTCTTTTCTGAAAATAATGTTGGCGGCTCCTTCAGGACCCATAACGGCAATTTCAGCTGTTGGCCAGGCAAAAACAAAATCGGCACGCAAATGGTGCGAACACATAGCGATGTAACCGCCGCCGTATGCTTTCCGGGTGATAAGGGTGATCTTCGGCACTGTGGCCTCCGAATAGGCATAAAGTATTTTAGCCCCGTGGCGGATAACGCCACTGTGTTCCTGGTCAACGCCGGGAAGATATCCCGGCAGGTCAACAAATGTAACCAGCGGAATGTTGAACGAATCACAAAAGCGGATGAAACGGGCAGCTTTGTCGGAAGAATCGATATCCAGAACACCTGCCAGTACCAACGGCTGGTTTGCCACGATTCCTACGGACTCACCGTTAATACGAGCAAATCCGATCACGATATTTTGAGCAAACAGATCCTGAACTTCCAGAAACTCCGAATCGTCTACAACGGCATTAATCAGTAAACGAACATCATAAGGCTGTTTTGGGTCGGATGGCATAACGTTGTCAATTTTAAATTGACGTGTTTTGGGTGTTTTTTTAGGAAACCTGTCGGCCTTTTTCACATTGTTCCACGGGATAAAACTTACCAGTTGCTTTATCTGGCCGAAGCATTCTTCTTCGCTTTCGGCATAAAAATGTGCATTTCCTGATGTTTCACAGTGTACCCTGGCACCACCCAGGTCTTCCATCGATATCTCCTCGCCCAGGACAGTTTTGATTACTTCAGGGCCAGTGATGAACATTTTGGTGATGTTGTTCACCGTAAAAACAAAATCGGTAAGCGCCGGAGAATAGACAGCACCCCCCGCGCAGGGGCCTAAAATGACAGATATCTGTGGGATGACGCCCGATGCTAAGGTGTTTCTGAAGAAGATTTCTCCGTATCCGGCCAGCGAGTTGACACCTTCCTGAATACGTGCTCCTCCCGAGTCGTTGATACCGATCAGCGGAACTTTTAACTTCAGTGCGTGATCCATGATCTTGGTGATCTTTTTGGCATGCATCCATCCCAGTGATCCGCCCGCCACGGTAAAGTCCTGAGCATAGATACACACAGGGTGTCCGCTTAACAGGCCGGTTCCGGTTATGACGCCATCGCCGGGTAAATATTTTTTGTCCATGTCGAAATCTTTCGCGGCATGTTCGACAAATAAGTCATATTCATGAAAACTCTTTGGGTCGAGTAGGGAAATAATACGTTCCCTGGCTGTCAGTTTTCCAATGGCTTTTTGTTTTTCAATGGCTTTTTCTCCCCCTCCGCGACGGGCATATGTTAACCGTCTTCTGAGGTCGGATGATTTTGATTTCAGGCCCATTTGAATTGATTTTTATTTGCAAAAAAAAAGAGACAAGTTGTATGCTTTACGCACTTCTTCGTGCAAAGAAACCTTATCTCGTTAGATGCAAAGATAACCCAAATTGAAAAAATAGCAAGTTTTGCACACGATTCATGGAATTGGTATTTTAGCTGCTGAAATGTTATGGAATTATTTGCTTTATGATGAATATTGAAGAAATCAGAATGCATTGTCTTTCAAAGAAACAAGTAACCGAAGGATTTCCTTTTGATAACGACACGTTGGTGTTTAAAGTAAAAAATAAGATGTTTGCATTAATGAATCTGGAAGGAGAGTTGCGTATCAATTTGAAGTGTGACCCGGCAGAGGCTCTCTTGTTGCGTGAAAGATATCGGTCTGTCCTTCCCGGTTATCACATGAGCAAAAGGTTGTGGAATACCGTTGTTGTGGATGACAGCATCACCGATGAATTACTTAAAAGGTGGATTGATGATTCATACAACCTGATTGTGCAGAAACTTCCTGTAAAGGACCGGAAACAGTTGTAGGGTGATACTACTGCATAAAGTTACAAGAGTTTTTTTAGTGCATTTTTATAAACACTTTTTGGCTTAACGCCGACAAAATGGCCTACGATGACGCCATCCTGAAAGATCATTACTGTTGGAATGCCTCTGATCTTCATATCCCGGGCGGTTTTCCCATTATCATCTACATCTAATTTGCACACCTTTACCTTGCCTTCATATTCTCCGGCCAGTTCATTGATCACGGGTCCCAGGATCTTACATGGCGAACACCAGGGGGCCCAAAAATCGATTAAGGTGATGCCTTCGTCGATCATATCTTCAAATGAGCTGTCGGTCAGGATTGTAACATGATCATTTTCCAGAGTAACCCCTGTGTTTTTGACTAAACGGTATTTTCTGTACACAGTAACGGCAAATAGCACAACAAGTATTCCGATCGGTATCCAAAAGTAAATATTCATGCAAAGAAAAATTTTGGCAAATGAACATAAAATTTTTCATCTTAATTCATATCAAACAAAAAAGATAATATAATTCAATGAAAAAGTGGGTAAATATGGTTCCTTATTTAAAATAAACCCGGGTAATTCCGGTTCCGCCTAAATGTAAGGGCGCATCTTCAAAGTGGTGAACTTCATCTCTGCTGTTCAGGTATGTGCGGATATGTTCGCGCAGGATACCGTACCCTTTTCCGTGCAGAACGTTTACTTCTTTGATGCTTAGCAATATGGCCTCGTCAAGGTATTTCTGCAGAAGGTGTATGGCTTCTTCAGGGCGCTCTCCCCGCAGATCGATGCTCAGTTCAAACAGGGTAGCTCTTTTATTGATCTCACTGATAACACCAGCAGCACGACTTCGTTTTATCTGTGGGTCTGGCTTGTCTGCTTTTGCAATCTTAGCCAGTGAAATCCTTAATTTCACATCGTTGATATTGATGAGTACTTCATCGTCTTCCATCATGATCACTTCGCCGATAATATCTGTGTCTTTAACACGGACATAGTCACCTTCTTCAATTTTTGCAGCTTTTACGCTGCCATCCGCAGGTTTTTTTTCCGGTTTAGCAGTCTTTTTTGCTGTTGGTTGATCCTTTTTCTTTTTGTTATCTGAGACAGCCAGCTCCTTTTTTTTCTCTTCCAGTTCTTTCCGGACAGCTTTTGTTTTTTCCTTGTCTGCTTGCGCTTCTTTTATCTCCCGGATAGTTCTCTCAATAGCTTTATTCGAATCAGCAATAATGTCCATTGCTTTCTGCCGTGCTTCTTCAATGATTTGCTTTTTGGATTTATTGAGGTCGCCGACCAGGTTTGTGTATTTCTCTACCAGTTCCGACAGGGTTTCATCGGCCGACCGGAGTTGTTTTTGTTTTTTGTCAAGCTCCAACTTATCTGTTTCCAGTTGCAGCAGATGTTGATCGAAACGCACATGTTTTCCACCACTTTTCTTTTTAGCTTGTTGCAGAACCTGAGCCGGAAAACCGATTTTTTTAGCTATCTCAAAAGCATATGAACTACCCGGTTTTCCAGTTTTTAGCAGGTAAAGAGGGCGCATCTGTTTTGAGTCGAAAAGCATTGCTCCGTTTTGAATTCCTTCCAGTTTTTCGGCAGCCAGTTTCAGATTGGAATAGTGTGTGGTAATAATTCCGTAGGCTTGTTTCCTGTTTATTTGTTCCAAGGTGGCTTCGGCAATGGATGCACCCAGCTGGGGCTCTGTGCCTGTTCCAAATTCGTCAATAAGCAACAGGGTGTCGCTGTTGGCATGTTGAAGGAAGTATTTCATGTTCAGCAAGTGTGAACTATAGGTACTCAGGTCGTTTTCCAGCGATTGCTCATCGCCGATATCGATAAACAATCTCGCAAACAGTCTGAATTCGCTGTTAGGTGATGCCGGGACAGGCAAACCACACTGCAGCATGTATTGTAATAATCCGATAGTTTTCAGACAAACCGATTTACCGCCTGCATTAGGTCCGGAAATAATCAGTATCCTGTTGCCGGCATCCAGCGAAAGATCAAGGGGTACGACTTCTTTATTTTGCGCCTGGTGCGCAAGATACAAGAGCGGATGAACTGCCTTTATGAGTTTGAGTACCGGTTCGTTGGATACAACAGGACGCTGTGCATGGATACGCAGTGCCAGTAATGCTTTGGCGCGTATAAAATCAATCATCCCCAGAAAACGGTAAGCGTTCAGCAGGTTAGCAATGTGGGGCCGGAGTTTGTCGGAAAACAATATGAGAATTTTAATAATTTCCCGCTTTTCATCATTTTCCAATTCCCTGATCTGGTTGTTGGCTTCAAAGGAGGCAGACGGCTCGATAAAAACGGTCTGGCCAGTGGCTGATTCATCATGCATGAAACCTCCAATACTTCTCTTTTCAGCGGCTTTCAAAGGGATTACCTGGCGGCCGTTCCGAATAGTGATTTCAGCATTCTCCGGTATAAACCCCGCTTTTTGCGCCCGGTCAAAGGCTTTTTTTGTTTCCCGGTTTACCTGTCGTTGTTTTTGCGTAATACTGGCTCTGATCTCAGAAAGACTGGTGGACGCCTTGTCTTTTATCCGGCCTTTATCGTCCATGATCTTTTCCGCTTCACGAAGGATCTCTCCCGGAAACTCGAATTGTTCCGTTAGTTTCTTTAGTTCGGTATATTTTCCCGGTTCCGCTTGATCGAAATAAGATAAAATCTCCTGGATGGTTCGTAGCGAACTTTTCAGATCGAACAAAGCCTCAGGATCGATATGGCTTCCGGGTGTTTTGATGCGTGATAGCTCGTCTCTCAGGTCAAAATAATCCTGGCCAGGAAACGCTTTGCCCAGGGATAAAATTTCCATGAATTCATGGGCCTGGTCAAGTAGTCTGTTGACAACATCATAATGGGAAGTGAACCGTATTTTCTCCACAAACTGAACACCCATATCACTGATGCAATATGATTTCAGGAGTTCTTTGATCTGGTCGAACCCTATTTTTTGTTCAAAATTTTGTGGATAGATCATGGGGCAAAGTTAGGGAGAATCGAGTTATTAGTAAATATTCCGGTCGGGATATAAAAAAAGGATGAGTACTCATCCTTTTTCTCAAGTATTTTTAAAACTCTTCGGCATGAATTTGCCCGGGCTCTTTCCTCTTATGGTCCTTAAACCCGTCTTTAAAGAGTAATTCTTTCATTCCGTCAACCATCCTTGGGTTGCCGCATAAAAAGATATCGGTGTTGTCCGGCATAGGTTTGAATCCCCATTTTTTGTCAACCACTCCGTCTTCCCAGATATCTCCAATGAACCGTATGTCACCCTGCCATCCGGGGGGCTCTTTATCTACTTCGGTAATAGTCGGGTAATAGGTAAAATTCTCAAATATATTACCAAGCAATTTCAACTCTGAAGAGTACCCCAGATCCCAGCTGTTGGCAGCGCCGTGAATTACCGTAATATTTCCCTTCCTTTTTAAGGCGTTGGAGCGAAGCATGCTCATGTAGGGTGCAACACCCGTTCCGGTAGCAATCAGGATAACATTTCTGTCTTCATCGATTTCGTCAAGTGTAAACATTCCGACAGCTTTTTTACCCATCCATATCTTATCTCCGATCTGCCGGCTGAATATACGCGGTGTCAGTTGTCCCGAATGTACCAGCGTGATGTAGAACTCGATCACTTCGTCATTGGAAGAAGAAGCAATGGAATAAGCGCGTTTGATCAGTTTTTCAGGTTTGGGTGGCATATGTTCTTCGGTAGCTTCTTTGCAGCGCTTTGTATCAGGTGGCAAGGCCAGCGCAACAAATTGTCCCGAAGAAAAATCGGGAAATTCCCAGCCAATGGGCTTCACCCTGATTATTTTCATGATTGGAGAGACCTGTACGGCCTGGGTAATAATACAGTTTAATTCCTTATGAAGATCTTCCATGTTTTTCATTTAAAAATTAGGGTGCAAAAATACAAATAATCATCATGTGCTGCCAATATGTTTTGATATTTGCATAAATTTGGTTTTTGCTTTATTATTCGGATAAAACAGCAACTCTTCTGACTTTGGCTAGAGTCTAAACATGTTTTGCCGGGGAAACAAAAGCAGGTAAATATTAAGTGTTTTACAAACATTGAAACCTCTCCTATGACAAACCAACAAAACCACAAGTCATATACTTCGGCATTCATCAGTTTGACGTTTTTGTTTTTTATGTGGGGATTTATGACCGTCCTCAACGATATCCTGATCCCATACATGAAAGGTGTTTTTGAGCTGAACCATACCCGGTCGATGCTGATACAGTTTGCGTTTTTCGGAGCATATTTTATTGGGTCGGTAATTTATTTTGCGATATCGGTTATTCATGGCGACCCCATAAACAGAATCGGTTATAAAAGAGGAATTCTTTGGGGACTGCTGATCTCCGCCTTGGGAAGCCTACTTTTTTATCCGGCAGCTGAATTTCACATGTATGGCTTTTTCCTGTTGGCACTTTTTGTAATGGGTATTGGCTTCACCTTGTTGCAGATTGCTGCCAACCCGTACGTAGCTATTCTGGGGCCCGAAAAATCGGCGTCCGCCCGGCTCAACCTGGCACAGGGATTCAACTCGCTGGGTACGACGATTGGCCCGGTCATCGGAGGCTTTCTTATTTTTAAATATTTTGGTGATGCTGCCGGATCGGATGCGGTAAAAATTCCCTATCTGTTCTTCGCCCTTGTTTTCCTGTTGATGGCCGGATGGATAAAAGCTGCCAAATTACCTGTGTTTACCAATTCCGAGGAGTCGGTAGCGGGTTTTGGAGCGCTAAAATACCGCCAGCTTGTGTTCGGGATGATTGCCATTTTTATGTATGTAGGAGGAGAAGTGAGTATTGGAAGCATGATGATCAGTTACCTTGGGCTGGATGAGATCGGCGGTTTGTCCGAAGCTGATGCCAGCAAGTACGTGGCGATATACTGGGGCGGACAGATGACGGGCAGGTTTTTGGGAGCTATCTCCCTGAGTAAATTGAAAAATGAAATACTCAAATACACCGGGATGTTTCTCATTCCGGTCATTGCTTTTGTCGCTATTGCCATGTCAACAGATATTACCACAGCAGGAATTTATGCTCTGTTTCTGGTAATTAACCTGGTAGTCTTTTTCTTAGGAAATTCATTACCCAACAGAACGCTTTATTTATTCGCCTCGGCCAATATCATTTTGCTGATTGTTGCTTTGACCAATACAGGAACGGTGGCCATGTGGTCGGTCATCGCCATGGGGTTGTTCAATTCCATTATGTGGTCGAATATTTTTACGCTGGCCATTGCAGGATTAGGGAAATACACCAGTCAGGGTTCTTCCCTGCTGGTCATGATGATCCTCGGAGGGGCTATACTTCCTGTGTTAATGGGCTTGATTGCTGATGCTTACGGGGTACATGCCTCATTTATCGTCCCTGTATTTAGCTATGTTTACATCGCTTTTTACGGCCTGAACGGTTATAAGCCCTGGGAAAAACATTTAATTACTGCTAAACCAATCTGATATGTTGAATAGAAGAAAATTTTTGGAAAAAATATCGGCTGCAGGAGCCGTCACCTTGTTGCCGGGCATTGTGAAGTCTATGCCGGTTCCGGCAGAAGCGCCTGATCATGATGTTGCCATTCCCGCTGTTATTTCCACCTGGAGTCATGGTATTCCTGCCAATGAAAAAGCTATGGAAGTGATGCGTGGTGGTGGCAGTGTGGTGGATGCGGTAGAACAAGGAGTCAGGATACCTGAAGGAGACCCCGATAACAGAAGCGTTGGATTGGGGGGAACTCCTGACCGTGACGGCCATGTTACTTTGGATGCTTCCATTATGGGATCTGATGGAAATGCCGGCGCCGTATGTTTTCTGGAGCATATTATCCATCCCATATCCGTGGCTCGGTTGGTGATGGAAAAAACACCCCATGTGCTGCTTGCCGGTGAAGGCGCTTTGCAGTTTGCACTGGAAAACGGATTTGAAGAACACAAGCTGTTAACCCCCGAAACAGAAAAATCCTGGAAAGAATGGGTGAAAGAATCTAATTATAATCCTGAAGTCAACTGGGAAGATAAGCCAAACGAATTTCACGACACCATTGGTCTGCTGGCCATGGACGAAAACGGTGATATGGCCGGCGCCTGTACTACCAGTGGGCTGGGTTATAAAATGCGGGGCAGGGTGGGGGACTCACCCATCATCGGGGCTGGTTTGTTTGTCGATAACGAAATAGGAGGCGCCACCGCCACAGGTATGGGTGAACTGGTAATGAAAACTTTGGGTTCGTTTTTGGTAGTGGAACTGATGCGCCAGGGCAGAAGTCCGCAACAGGCGTGCAAAGAAGCTGTCGAACGAATCGTGAAGAAAGTGCCTGAGAATAAAATCAGGCAGGTGGGTTTTATTGCCATGAACAAAAAAGGTGAAACAGGTGCTTTTTGCCTGCAACCTGGATTTAATTATGCCCTTCATCAAAATGACGAAAACAAGATGATAGAAAGTAAATCGTATTATTAAACGAATATAAAATCCGGAAAAAATGAAATTCAACCGAATGCTCGTTTTTAGCGCGGCAATTATTTTATTGCTGACAGCCTGCAAAACACGGGCAACCAAACAAAACCCGGAACCAGTCATTATTCCTGCACCTGTTGAATTAAGCATGAAACAGGGAAATTTTATACTGAACGAAAATACAACGGTTGTTTTCCCCGACAAGGAAGAAGTACATCAGATAACGGAATATTTTACTAACTGGATTGAAAAGCCGACCGGATTTAAGCTGAAAGAAGGAACACCGAATGATGACAACAATGCTATAATTTTCCGGCTTGTTCAGGATGACCGGTTGGGAGAGGAAGGTTACCTGCTAGATGTCAGCCAGGAAAAAGTTGTGGTTTCGGCCAACTGGTCGGCAGGATTATTTTATGGGATACAGACCATCTTTCAGTTATTGCCGCCCCAGGTGTACAGCCCGGAAAAGATTGAAGGAATCGCGTGGACGATGCCGGCGGTTTCCATTTTCGATAAACCATGCTTCCAGTGGCGTGGTATGCACCTTGATGTATCGCGGCATTTTTTCCACAAGGAATTCATCAAAACATATATCGACCTGATTGCCATGCACAAAATGAATGTGTTTCACTGGCATCTGACCGATGATAACGGCTGGCGCATTGAAATAAAAAAATACCCTAAGCTGACGAGTGTCAGCGCCTGGCGTGTGGACCGTGAAGACCAGCCCTGGCGGGAAGTAACGCCTCCTGAGCCGGGAGAAAAAGCCACGTACGGCGGTTTTTATACGCAGGATGATATCCGCGAGATAGTGAAATATGCGGCAGAGCGCCAGGTGATGATACTACCGGAGATTGAAATGCCCGGCCATACCAGCGAAGTATTTGCCGCTTATCCTGAATTGTCGTGTTCCGGAAAGAAGATTTATGTGAGGCCCGGAAGTTACTGGCCTAATGAGGACATTTTCTGTGCAGGAAATGATAGCGTCTTTATTTTTCTGGATAATGTGCTGGATGAGGTGATGAAATTATTCCCGGGTCCGTATATCCATATCGGTGGGGATGAGGCGGATAAGACCAACTGGGAGAAATGCCCGAAATGCCAGCAGCGGATGAAGGATGAAGACCTGAAAAGTGAAGAAGAGTTGCAGAGTTGGTTCATAAAACGAATTGAAAATTACCTTGTGGCCCACGGTAAGAAGCTGATCGGGTGGGATGAGATACTGGAAGGTGGCCTGGCACCGGAAGCAACGGTGATGTCGTGGCGTGGCATTGAGGGAGGTATCGAATCGGCTAAGCAGGGACATGATGCCGTGATGACCCCCGGAGCTTATTGTTACTTTGATCATTACCAGGCGAATCCTGAATTTGAACCGGAAGCTATCGGCGGCTTTACAACACTGAAAAAAGTATATTCGTACGAGCCGGTGCCCAAAGAACTGACTGAAAAAGAAGCCAGGCATATTCTGGGTGCCCAGGGCAACGTATGGACCGAATTTATTCCGACACCGGAACATGTGGAATACATGGCAATCCCCCGCATAACGGCCCTGGCAGAAGTAGTGTGGAGTCAGGAAGACAGACGCAACTGGGATGATTTTAGAGAACGGCTGAATATCCAGTTTATGCGATTTGATTATATGGGCGTAAATTATTCCAGGGGGTCGTGGAAAGTGGATATCCGGCCGGAAATGTCGAAGGACGGAAAACAATTCACCATTGTGATGGAAACCGAACAACCCGGCTACCCGGTTTATTTTACATTGGATGGTTCTGATCCGGATACTAATTCAATCCTGTATGAAGGCGCGATAGTTGTTGACAGTTCCGTTACGATTAAGGCAGGCATCTTCGATCATGGTCAGCTTAGAGAAAGGTATACGGAAAAGTCTGTTTTTTTTCACAAGGCACTCGGTAAATTGGCCATATTAAAAACACCTCCTTCAGGAAGGTACAAATGCAAAGGTGCCCTCACCCTTGTGGACGGCATGACCGGATCCGGAAATTACAAGGATGGATACTGGATCGGGTTTGACGGGACAGATATGGACCTGACTATTGATCATGGAGAAGAAACACTGGTTCATAGCGTTACCGTAAACTTTTATCACAGGCAGGCCTCCTGGATCTTTCTGCCGGAAAAGGTTATTGTTGAGGTGATGGATGCCGCAAGGAAAGTGATCGTCTCCAAAACCATTCTGCCAAAGACAGATTCGAAAACAAAAAAAACAGTCATTGAACCTTTTAAAGCTGAATTTGACGGGGTAGAGGCTAGGTACGTAAGGGTATTGGGTAAAAACCGCGGAAACTGCCCCTCCTGGCATCCCGGAGCTGGCGACACCTGCTGGATTTTTGCCGATGAGGCGGTTATTGAATAGATTGATATCATGTAATTTGTCCTGATTTTCTTCGTTATCATAAAAATAGCACACAATACCAACCAATGAAAAAAATATTTTATCTCCTGCCTTTTTTATTTTTGATAGCAGCTTGCAGTAAAAACAATCTGAAAGAACCTATCGATTATGTCAATCCTTTCATCGGAACCGATGGTCACGGCCATACCTATCCCGGAGCAACGGTACCATTTGGGATGGTGCAGCTCAGTCCCGATACGCGGAAAGACAATTGGGACGGCTGTTCGGGATATCATTACTCCGACAGTGTAGTTTTTGGCTTCAGTCACACGCACTTGAGTGGGACAGGTATCGGCGACTACGGGGACGTCAGGGTCATGCCGATAACCGGAGTTTTGAAAACGGAACCCGGAACAGCGCAACAACCTGATTCGGGCTACGCTTCGCGCTTCACACATGATATGGAAAAAGCTAGTCCGGGATATTATGCTGTGTATCTTCAGGATTATGATATTTACGTGGGCTTTACAGCTACGGAACATGTTGGTTTACACCAGTATTTATTCCCTGCCACTGATGAAGCTTACATCATTATCGATTTGAAAGAAAGCATTACATCTGAAGAAATTGTTGATTCAAAGATCAGGATACTAAGTGACCATGAAGTGTCAGGTTACAGAAGGACAGACGGCTGGGCGGACGACCACTATGTGTATTTCTATGCCGAATTTTCACAACCTTTTGCTTCCTCCGGTATTGTGAAAAACGGAGAGCGGAGGCCTAACCTGAAATCAGTAAAAGGAGAGAGCCTGAAAGCTTATTTTGCTTTTTCTTTTGACGCACGGGAAAAAGTATATGTTAAAGTGGGTATTTCGGCTGTTGATGTCGATGGAGCGAAGAATAATGTGCAATCCGAGATTCCCGGATGGAGTTTCGACAGAGTAAAAAGAGCGGCTAAAAGTAAATGGGAGGAGCAGCTAGATAAAATTCATGCAGGCGGTGGAACGGAAGAGCAGAAGGAAACATTTTACACGGCAGTGTATCACACAATGCTGGCACCCAACCTGTATTCGGATGTGGACGGGCGTTATCGTGGGCATGACATGAAGATACACAAAGACAAGAAAAGCAACCATTACACGGTTTTTTCACTTTGGGATACGTTCAGAACGTTACATCCCCTGTTCACGATCATCGAACGTCGACGGACAAATGAATTTATCCGCACCATGCTTGATATGTACAAGTACGACGGCTTGCTCCCGGTGTGGGAACTGGCAGCCAACGAAACCAATTGTATGATTGGCTATCATTCCGTTTCTGTCATTCTTGATGCATATGTGAAAGGTATTCAGGATTTTGATGCAACCGAAGCCTTACAGGCCATGCTGACTACAGCCACCGCGCACAGGTTCGGGCTCGACGTGTACCGTAAAAAAGGATATATTCCCGCCGATAAAGAGGGATCTTCCGTTTCGAAAACGCTTGAATATGCCTATGATGACTGGTGTATTGCCCGGATGGCACAGCTACAGAACAACGAAGATGCGTACACGGAGTTTATCCAAAGGGCCCAGTATTACAAAAATTTATACGATAAGGAGTCCGGTTTTTTCCGGGGTAAAAGCAACGGGAGTTTCGTTATGCCTTTCAGCCCGACCGAAGTAAACTTTATGCTTACCGAGGCTAATACATGGCAATATAATTTCTTTGTTCCGCAGGATGTCAGCACGCACATCGAAATACTTGGCGGTGATGAGGCTTACGAAAAGAAGCTGGACGAACTGTTTACCTCCGGTGCCGAATTGACGGGCCGTCACCAATCGGATATTACGGGGTTGATCGGCCAGTATGCGCACGGAAATGAGCCCAGTCATAATATGGCTTACTTGTATAATTATGTGGGTAAACCATGGAAAACCCAACAGCTTGTCAGGCAGATTATGGATGAGCAGTACAGTGCGAAACCTGACGGATTATGTGGTAACGAAGATTGCGGTCAACTCTCGGCCTGGTATGTGATGAGCGCTATGGGTTTCTATCCTGTAACCCCGGGAAGCGATGTATATGTGTTGGGAACTCCCTTGTTTGATACGGTAATAATACACCTCGAGAATGGTAACGTTTTTGAAGTGCGCGCCAAAGGAACTTCAGAAGGTAATATTTATATTCATGCTGCCACGTACAATAATAACCCGTGGACAAAGTCATACATTACACATGACATGATCATGCAGGGTGGGGTGCTGCAACTGATGATGGGGAAGGACCCCAAAAAATCGTGGGGACTGGTGCCTGATAACCGGCCTTTCCAAAAAATAGAAGAACATTTAATAACGCCTGCACCCTATTTTACAGCAGCTTCCAAAACCTTTGAAAATAAAATAACTGTCGGTATAGCCTGCATGGATGAGGAGGCCGGTTTATGGTGGGCACAAGCGGAGAGAAAGAAGCCTGTTTTTGAAAAATATGTACGACCTGTGAAGCTTACATCATCAACCCGATATGTGGCTTATGCCGAAAAGGATGGACAAAAAAGTTTTGAAGAAGAGGCCCTATTCACCAAAATGCCGTTAGGGAGAACACTGAAAGTGGCTTATCCTTACAGTTTGCAATATACAGCCGGGGGCGACAAGGCCCTGATCAACACCTTGCGTGGAAGTGAAGATTTTATGACAGGCAACTGGCAGGGATATTGGGGTGTTGACCTGGATGCGGTGATTGATCTGGGAAAAGAACAATACATCAAAAAAGTCGGTGCTGGTTTCCTGCAGGACCAGAATTCATGGATCTTTATGCCCGAATGGGTAAAATTTGAGGCCTCTACTGATAGTGTTCATTTTAAAGAGCTGGGAGCGGTGCAAAATAATATTGACCCGAAACGCTCTGGTGGCATAGTCAAAAACTTTATTATACGTATCCCGAAACAGAAGATCAGATACTTGCATGTAGTAGCTAAAAACAGGGGCATTTGTCCCGCCTGGCATAAGGGAGCTGGCGAACCCGCCTGGATTTTTGCAGATGAAATTTGGGTTGAATAATTTCTATTTCATTCGTTTGCCCACTGGTTTAAGTTTGCAACTTAAATCCATAAATCATTTAACGCCACTGATTTTCATAAAAACGAACTGGGCTGTTAGATGTAAATTTTGTTTGATCTGTAGTTTTAAAATACTATGACTTAAGCCAGGGGAGAGCGGAGGGTAAATAAAAAGGCCACCCAATCAGGTGGCCTTCGTAGACTTTTTATAATGGACTTACTTCATGGGATATTTTTTAAATATCTCATTCGACTTCATCAGGATATCCACGTATTGGGCTCTGCGGTAAGCAAACGGGTCGTCAATATTTTTGCGCGACAAATTACCTCTGAAATCATCCGGGCTTTTATACTCATTATTAGCCATCCATATTTCCATATCTTCCAGTATTTTGGTGATTTGTTCCGGGCCGTGTTTATATACTGTACTTACCACCTGAACGGCATTGGCCCCGGCCAGGATCATCTTGATAGCGTCATCGCCTGTGAAAATGCCTCTGCTGGCACAAATGTCTGCCTTTAGTTCTCCGTAAATCAAACCGATATACCTAAGCGGAAGTCTGCTGTCGAATTCAGAACTCAGGTTGTACGGGAAAAACATTTCCTGTGTGTGCACATTGATGTCGGGCTGGAATAATTTGTTGAATAGCACAAAGCCGTCCACACTCTTTTTATCCATTTCGTTAAATGTATATAAGGGATTCGTATAAAACGGACTCAGTTTTACACTGACAGGAATATTTACGGTTTTCTTGACACCTTCAATAATGTCAAATTCTTCATTCAGGATAGCACGTCCTTCCAGCTCAAAATCTTTCGGGTTGCTGTATAAGTTAAGTTCAAGAGCATCGGCACCGGCGTCTTCGAATTTTTTGGCGTATTCGTTCCATGTGTCAAACTGAACAGCATTCAGGCTGGCTATCAAAGGGATATTCAGTGCTTTTTTTGCTTCTTTAAAATGCATCAGGAATTCTTCCGGCCCCGCTTCATATATACCTTTCGGAAAAAGAGAGGTCATCTCGGCATGACGCTCATCGTAACCGGTCATCTCTTCTTCCAGCATGAAGTTTTCCAGATGAATTTGCTCCTCGAAAAGTGATTTGTAAACAATGGCTGCGGCCCCGGCTTCTTCCAGTTTTTTTAACATGTCGATATCGGTTACCAGGTTGCTGGCGCCAATGATGATTGGGTTTTTCAACTCCAACCCCAGGTATTTTGTTTTCAGGTTCATGGTGCTTCTATGTTTAAATTAATTGCAATCGTTTGCGGCTATAAAATTAAGACAAAAAAAGTTGATACAGTCGCCCTATAATCTAAATTCGTTTTAAATTGTTGAGCAGGTAATATTTGTTCCAATATTCGGTTCTTAAGAAAGTTTAAATGAGTATTTTCGCAAAAAATTTCGAAATATCGTTTTTTAAAGATAATTATTATGGATAAAAAGAAGAAATTCATTACATGTGATGGTAACTATGCTGCTGCGCACGTTGCTTATATGTTCAGCGAGGTTGCAGCTATCTATCCTATTACACCTTCTTCGACTATGGCCGAATATGTAGACGAATGGTCGGCTTTTGGGAAAAAGAATATATTTAACGAAACAGTAAAAGTTGTTGAGATGCAGTCGGAAGGCGGTGCTTCAGGCGCTGTGCATGGTTCGTTGCAATCTGGAGCTTTAACTACTACTTTTACCGCATCCCAGGGGTTGCTTTTAATGATCCCAAATATGTATAAAATGTCAGGTGAACTTCTGCCTGCTGTTTTTCATGTTAGTGCCCGTAGTCTGGCAGCACAGGCATTGTCTATTTTTGGGGATCACAGCGATGTGATGAGTGCTCGTCAAACAGGTTTTGCCTTTTTGGCGACAGGAAGTGTACAGGAAATTATGGACATTGCACCGATCGCACACTTCGTCTCCTTGCGTACACGGATTCCTTTCGTACATTTCTTTGACGGGTTCCGTACTTCGCACGAAATACAGAAAGTGGAATATCTTGAACATGAAGATCTGAATCATCTGTTCCCATGGGAAGATGTGCAGAAATTCAGAGATAATGCGTTAAATCCTGAAAATCCTGTTACACGCGGAACAGCTCAGAACCCTGATATTTATTTTCAGGCACGTGAAGCAATTAACCGTTTTTACGATCCGATTCCCGACCTGGTGGAAGAATACATGCAGGAAATCAAAAAATTAACCGGACGTGAATATCACCCGTTTACTTATTATGGTGCTGAGGATGCCGAACACGTGGTTATTGCCATGGGCTCCGTTACGGAAACGATTCGCGAAACTGTCGATTACCTTATTAGCAAGGGTGAAAAAGTGGGGATGGTAAGTGTCCACCTGTACCGTCCATTCTCGGAAAAATACCTGTTGCGGGTCATGCCGGAGACAGTTAAAAAAATTGCTGTACTCGATCGTACAAAAGAACCGGGAGCTACAGGCGAGCCGCTTTACCTCGACTTAATAGATGTATTTTACACTAAAGAAAATGCCCCTGAGATCTACGGTGGCAGGTATGGCTTAAGTTCCAAAGACACTACACCTTCCATGATTATATCGGTGTACGAAAATCTAAAGCTCACTGAGCCAAAGAACGGGTTCACCATAGGTATTGTGGATGATGTGACGTTTAAATCACTGCCGTTACTTCCTGAAGTTAGCATTTCACCAAAAGGAACGTACGAAGCTAAATTTTATGGTTTGGGAGCCGACGGTACGGTAGGCGCCAATAAAAACTCGATTAAGATTATCGGTGAGGCAACGGATAAATATGCACAGGCATATTTTGCTTACGATTCGAAAAAGTCGGGCGGTATCACAACATCTCACCTTCGTTTTGGGGATCATCCGATCCGTTCCACGTATCTTGTAGGTACGCCGGATTTTGTAGCGTGCCATGTGCCGGCATATTTGAACAAATACGATATGTTGCACGGAATGAAAAAGGGTGGAACGTTCCTTCTGAACAGTATATGGGACGAAGAGGAAACCAAGGATCGTCTGCCGGATCATATGAAGAAATTTATGGCTGAAAACGATATAAAATTCTATATGATCAACGCTACAAAAATTGCTTCCGAAATAGGTTTGGGTAGTCGTACCAACACCATCATGCAGGCAGCATTCTTTAAGGTTGCCGAGATCATTCCTTACGAACAGGCCGAAGAGCTGATGAAATCATTCATCAAAAAAACATATGGTAAGAAAGGCGATGAGGTTGTGAACATGAATTTTGGGGCCGTTGACAGAGGTTCCGATGTGGTTAAAATTGAGGTGCCCAAGGAGTGGGCTGACATCAAATTGAAAGAAGAAGAAGACCCGTATGCCGATATGCCTGAATTCATTCGGAATGTGGTGAAGCCTATCGAGCATCTGAAAGGTGATGATCTTCCTGTCAGTGCTTTTCTGGGACGCGAAGACGGCTCATTTCCTCCGGGAACTGCTGCCTTTGAAAAAAGAGGTATTGCCGTAACCGTACCGGAATGGCAACCCGANNAACTGTATCCAGTGTAACCAGTGTGCTTATGTGTGTCCGCATGCCGTTATCAGGCCGTTCCTGTTAGATGAAGAAGAAGCTGCGAATGCTCCTGAAAGTGCGGCATTACTTGAAACCAAAGGTAAGCTGGCCCCGCATAAATACCGTATTCAGGTGAGCGTACTGGATTGTACCGGTTGTGGCAGTTGTGTCGACGTCTGTCCGTCCAAAGAGAAATCGCTGATCATGAAGCCGCTTGAAGGACAAATGCATGAAGATGCCAATTGGGATTGGATGATCAACAATGTTTCTTCTAAGGAACATGTTGTGGATAAGTTCTCAAGTTTTAAAAACAGCCAGTTTGCACCTAAATTATTTGAATTCTCCGGCGCTTGTGCCGGTTGTGGCGAGACGCCTTATATTCAGCTGGTTACTTCGCTGTATGGCGACCGTATGATGATTGCCAATGCGACAGGATGTTCTTCTATTTACGGAGGTTCGGCACCATCCACTCCTTACACCACCAATGCGGAAGGTAAAGGACCGGCCTGGGCCAACTCTTTGTTTGAAGACAATGCCGAGTATGGTTACGGTATGGCTATAGGCGTACTTAAAATGCGTGACCGCATCAAGTTGCTCATGCAAGAAGCATTAAAAGGTAAAATTGATGCCGAAAGAAAAGAAGCCTTTGAAGCGTGGATTGAAGCTAAAGATAACGGAGAAGCTTCCAAAATTGCCTCAGCCAAAGTTTCTGAGGTGTTGAAAGACAAAAAAGACGATTTAGCTCAGAAGTTGATGAAACTGGAGCAGTATTTCATTAAGAAATCCGTTTGGTCATTTGGCGGTGACGGTTGGGCTTATGATATTGGCTATGGTGGCCTGGACCACGTT
>DGOT01000293.1:0-380 GCA_002389465.1 Bacteroidales bacterium UBA4459
CCATTTCTATAAGGAATTTCGAGGTTCACTTTCATGCTCTTCAGATACCTGGAGTCTTCCGGATCTTCTTTTTCAAAAGTTTCCAGGTAACCGCTTTCAAAAGAGTTCTTGGCGATGAGTATAGAAGAAAAGAACCGTTGTTTGAACGAAATCCATTTCAGACGCGTTTTAATCTCTTCAGAATCGTCTTTTGTCTCCGAAAGATAATCCACGTCATCTTTGTAGTATTTATAATAGATGGTGGAACCGTTAAAACGGTCAACTGTTTTTTCCTGTTTACGTAAATCTGTGTACCAGTCAAGAGAAATGCTTGTAGATGTCGGAGAAATAACATCATCCAGGTTCACCATGTTGATGTCGAAGTCAAACATATAATCATC
>DGOT01000293.1:398-3761 GCA_002389465.1 Bacteroidales bacterium UBA4459
CGCATGCTAAAGTTAAACGTGTTCGCTCCCGATACTGTTATGTGCTTAGAGCTACTGTCGGATGGTTGAAAATAGAAATTTTCAGTTTTTATAGACCTGTTATGTACAAAAAACGACAGGCCAAACTGTGTAGTTTCCGGATCGAAAAGTTGAAGGGGAAGCGAGTCAAATGTTTGATAATCTTTTAGGTCAACATTTTTAATATAGCCACCTTTGCTGGAAATCTCCACCTTCATTACATCATTTTCCAGAAGATAGATTTCATCTTCACCTACCGAAGCATTGGCAAATACGGCATATTTACTTTGCAGTTCTTTGAAATCATCTGTCGCTGCAGCTTCCTCAACTGCCGCTTCTGTCTCTTCTTGCTCCGTCTCTTTTTGCTGTTCCTGTTGTTTTGCAGCTATCTCAGCTTGGGCAGTTCTGATGGAGTCCTGTATGTTTTGCACCATCGTGATCGAATCCTGCACATGCTGTTTTTTAGCCAGTTCCTCTTCCGACGGTCTCATCCAGAAGGTGTAAAAAACCATGATGACCGCAATGAGGATAAACCCGATTATGCTATTTCTATTCATTTTTTATCCGTTAAAAATCGGTTGCAAAGTTACTTAGAAAAAGTTTATCATGCACAGCAAGAAAATTATTGAAATTTTACTTGACTTGTATTCAAAAAAGTAGTATCATTGTGATATCAAAATAATATCTAATCTATAAATTAACTTTATTATGAGCAAAGAAAAAATACATGCTGCTTTTTCGGGTTATATGGCCCTGTTTATTATCTTTTTGTTGATTGTTCCTCCGGTAATTGGTATTGTTTTCACGAAACAGTTTTTGTTTTTTATATTAATTGCTGCTGGGCTGTTTATGTTGCCTGGATTTGTTGTAATTAATCCGAACGAATCATCAGTACTTGTTTTATTCGGGGCTTATAAGGGAACCATCCGTAAAAACGGTTTTTGGTGGGTCAACCCGTTTTTTGTAAAGAAGAAGATTTCGCTGCGTGCACGCAACCTTGACAGCGAACCTATTAAAGTGAATGACAAGATTGGGAATCCGATCATGATTGGCGTAGTATTGGTTTGGCGCGTAAGAGAAACATATAAAGCCGCCTTTGAGGTAGATGATTATGTACATTTTGTGGACATACAAAGTGAGGCGGCGGTACGCAAACTGGCCGGGCATTACCCGTACGATAATTTTGAAGATGAGGGTGCTGAAATAACCCTCAGGAGTGGGGGAGAAGAGGTGAACCAGAAATTGGAGAACGAGATATCGGAACGGTTGGAAATTGCGGGTATTGAGGTTATCGAAGCCCGAATTAATTATATTGCCTATGCGCAGGAAATTGCCGGTGCTATGCTGAAAAGACAACAGGCAACAGCTATCGTAGCTGCCCGTACGAAAATCGTAGAAGGTGCTGTCGGTATGGTGGAGATGGCCCTGGATGCCCTTTCTAAAAAAGGCATTATCGATCTTGACGAAGAAAAGAAAGCAACCATGGTGAGTAACCTGATGGTTGTGCTGACTTCGGATAAAGATGTTGCTCCTGTGGTTAATACGGGAAGTCTTTACTAGGAAACGTAATTCATTAAAACAGATTATCATGGAGAAAATTTATTTTACCGAAGAACAGCGTTTTTCGAACTTTTGGCTTTATGTATTCGTCATCATCGTATTTACGATTGCCATAGCGCCGACAGCTACAGCTTTATACAGCCAGATCATTCTGGGTATCCCGTACGGAGAAGAACCGTCTTCCGATGAAGCGCTGCTGGTGCTTCTGGTTATTTTATTGGTAATGTTTGTGTTTACATTATTGTTGTTTCATAAAATGAAAATGGTTACAGAAATACGAAGTGAGGGTGTGTTTTACAGATATCCTCCTTTTATTTTAAAATTCAAGCAGATAAGAAAGGAAGAAATAGAAAAATATGAGGTAAGAAAATACAGCCCGATCAAGGAATACAGTGGCTGGGGAATACGGTACAGTTGGGGTAAGTCGGGCAGAGCTTATAATGTGAAAGGAAATATTGGATTGCAATTGTATCTGGTTGACGGGAAAAAGATTTTGCTGGGAACGCAACGCGGCGATGCGTTACAAAGAGCAATGGATAAAATGATGGTTAAAGAAACTAATGGCTAAGAAAAAAGCATTTGTCATAAGGACTCAGCCTGAGATGATGGAAGCCCTCGAGAAATGGGCTGCTGATGAATTCCGCAGTGTGAACGGACAGATAGAGTATTTACTTAATGAAGCCTTAAAGAAAGCGGGAAGGAAAAAGAAAAAAGATCGTTAATTTATTTCCTGTTTTTAGTATCAATAGCCGCCCTGATAAATCCCACGAACAACGGGTGCGGCTCTTTTACCGTGCTTTTGTATTCGGGATGGAACTGCACACCTACAAACCAGGGGTGATCTATTAATTCAATGATCTCCACAAGGTCTTCCTGGGGATTGATGCCGGCAAGTCGCATACCGGCTCCTTCAAAAAGCTCCCTGTATTCGTTATTGAATTCGAAGCGGTGCCGGTGCCGTTCACTTATGTTTTTTCTATGGTACATCTGAAAAGTTTTGGAGTTTTTATCCAGTATGCAGTCGTATGCCCCCAGCCGCATAGTTCCTCCTTTATCTTCTATTCCTTTCTGCTCCTCCATCAGGTCAATTACCGGAAAGGGAGAGTTGGGTTCAAATTCGGTGGAATGAGCTTCGGGATGTCCCAGGACATTCCGCGAAAATTCAATGGCAGCGCATTGCATCCCCAGGCAGATACCCAGAAACGGGATAACGTTCTCGCGTGCATATTTTACGGCTTCTATTTTACCTTCGATACCTCTTCCGCCAAAGCCGGGAGCCACTAAGACTCCATCCACATTTTCGAGGAGTTTTTGCGCCGTATCACGTGTTATTTCTTCCGAATGTACCAGCCGGATGTTAACTTTGCATTCGTTAGCTGATCCCCCGTGAACAAATGCTTCATTGATTGATTTATAGGCATCTTTTAACTCAACATATTTCCCGACAAGAGCAATTTCCACTTCATTCTTAGGGTTTTTGAGTCTTTTTAAAAAATGTTCCCAGTCGGTCAGATCCATTTTTTCCGGTATCGGGGTTGCGGTCTGCCTCAGCACGGCAATATCCAGTTCTTCCTCCCGCATTAACAGAGGTACGTCGTAAATTGTTTCGGCATCTATCGACTCGATAACGGCATCGCTGGTTACGTTGCAAAACTGGGCAATCTTCGTTTTAATGCCTTCGTTCAATGGCCTTTCAGTACGGCAAACTATAATGTCGGGCTGAACCCCTTGCTCCAGCATCGTTTTAACTGAGTGCTGAGTTGGTTTTGTCTTCAGCTCGCCTGC
>DGOT01000293.1:3807-9608 GCA_002389465.1 Bacteroidales bacterium UBA4459
CTCCCATTTCATCTGGCGGACTGTTTCAATAAAGGGAAATGATTCGATATCACCCACCGTACCACCGATTTCCGTAATGACAAAATCGTAATTACCTGTCTCTCCCAGTATACGGATGCTGCGCTTAATTTCGTCGGTGATGTGGGGGATGACCTGCACGGTAGTACCCAGGTATTCACCTTTTCGCTCTTTGTTAATCACGTTTTGATAGATGCGTCCGGTCGTCACATTGTTGGCCTGTGAAGTAGGTGTGCTGGAAAACCGTTCGTAATGCCCGAGGTCCAGGTCGGTCTCTGCACCGTCTTCAGTTACATAGCACTCGCCATGTTCATAAGGGTTCAATGTGCCGGGGTCGACATTAATGTACGGATCAAGTTTTTGGATGGTAACCGAAAAACCACGCCCCTGAAGAAGTTTTGCCAGAGATGCGGAGATGATTCCTTTTCCGAGCGATGAGGTTACACCACCGGTGACAAAGATGTATTTTGCTTTTTTATTCATTGCGAATAATACTGTTTGAATAAAACAAGCGTACAAATAAACAATAAATAGACTTTTAATTATTAAAAGAAGCCTACTAATTGTTAACAATAAGCTGAAAGTTATCCTTGTTTTATCTTACGCGAATAGCCTAATAATAAGTTGGCCGTTTAACATGCCCCATCATTTTGGCAACCCTGATCACCTGTAAGCTATATCCGTATTCATTATCATACCACACATACACAACGACGTTCTTTTTGTCTTCTGAAACCTTAGTAGCCAGGCTATCGAAGATGGCTGTTGCAGGTTCGCCAACAAAGTCAGTTGACACGGCATCGATGGCTGTTGAATATTTTACCTGTGCCACAAGTTCCCCTGTAAGCGCTGTTTGGCGCATCAGTTCATTTATTTCCTCGACACTGGTTTCCCGTTTTAGTTCCAGCGACATGATCACCAGCGAAACATTAGGTGTGGGCACACGGATTGCGTTACCGGTAAGTTTTCCTTTAAGCGTGGGTACAGCCTTGGAAACCGCACTGGCAGCACCGGTTTCGGTAATTACCAGATTCAATGGTGCCGAACGTCCTCTTCGGAATTTCTTATGCATGTTATCCAGCAGATTCTGGTCGTTGGTAAATGAATGCACTGTTTCCAGATGTCCTTTCTCAATGCCGACTTCATTTTCCAGTACGGCCAGCACCGGTGCAGCAGCATTTGTAGTACACGAGGCAGCCGAGAAAACGGTTTCTTTCTTATAGTCAATTCCGGAATGATTCACTCCGAAAACAATGTTAGGAATATCACCTTTTCCTGGCGCTGTTAACAGAACTTTACTTACCCCTTTGGCGTTCAGATGCCTGCCTAAACCTTCTCTGTCGCGGAAAATACCAGTGTTGTCTATTAAAATAGCATTGTTTATTCCATATTCGGTGTAGTCAATTTCTTCCGGGTTGCTGGCAGCCAGCATCAGAACTTCGTGCCCGTTCATGTAAATTGTTTTGTCGTCCAGATTTTCAATGGCAACACCTCTAAACGGACCGTGTACCGAATCGTGCCGGAACAGGGAAGCTCTTTTGGTTATTTGTCTTTCGTCATTACTTCGTGTAACAATGGCCCTTACTCGCAACTGCTTTCCATTACCCAGAATGATGAGTTCGCGTGCCAGCAGCCGCCCGATTCGCCCAAATCCGTATAAAATAACATCGACAGGTTTGTTGAATAGTGCCTTCACACCGATTAAATGTTTTAGTTTGACTTTTACAAAGTCTTCATGGTCCACATAGTCTTTCTTCTCTTCAATCCATTCCCTGTTGAGCCGGCCAATGTCAAGTTTTGACGGGCCTACTTTACAGTGGAGAATTGCTTTGGCGAGGTTTAGCGAATCGATAACTTTTAAAGGTCTGTCGATGATATTTTCTGCATACGAATGCCTGTACAAAATTAAGCTGGCACTTCGGTCGATAAACTGGCTTCTGTAAAATACAAGTTCGATAGATTTGTCGTAAAAAAGTTTGGATAATACACTGATGAATTCGTTAGCCTGCATCTCCCGTTCCGCCCAGTCATTCAAGGAGTCTTCATAGGTTCCGTTGATGTTTTTTTGCTGTGACATTACTGATTTGGTTTTGATTAATGAATGGAGTAAGTTCTTAAAACTTTTTCAACAAATGAATATAATTTATTTCATTTGAAATTACACACAGCAAAGATGAAAAAATTTTATGAGAAATCGATGATATCTATGAATTCCTGTGCAAAATAAAATCTATATTAATTATAATCGCCAGGGAGAAAAACAAAAAAGGCAGCTACTATGAGTGCTGCCTTTATAAAAGTCTTTACAGGCGAATGTTTATTGACCCAGATAAGCTTTCAACAGCCTGCTTCGTGAAGTATGGCGCAACCGGCGGATGGCTTTTTCCTTGATTTGCCGAACCCTTTCGCGGGTGAGGTTGAATTTTGATCCTATCTCTTCGAGAGTTAAGCTATGGTTTAGGCCAATACCATAATACATATTAACTACGTCCCGTTCTTTTTCGCTGAGTGTAGCTAACGAACGCTGGATTTCCCGTCCCAGCGACTCACGCATCAGGTATTCGTCGGTTTCGGGTGAATCTTTCGGGACAAATACATCCAGAAATCTCGTCTCTTCATCGGCTGCCAAAGGTGCGTCCATTGATACATACCTTGTAGCAATTTTCATGGCCGAATCAATTTTATGGCCCGGAACTTCCAGTTCATCGGCAATTTCATGTGCTGATGGTGGGCGTTCAAACCTTTGTTCCAGTCTTGAAGATGTTTTTTTAATTTTATTGAGCGATCCTACCTGGTTCAGAGGTAGTCTTACAATCCGCGATTGCTCGGCGAGTGCCTGCAAAATTGACTGGCGAATCCACCATACGGCATACGAAATGAATTTGAAACCCCTGGTTTCATCAAATCGTTTGGCGGCTTTAATCAATCCGACATTTCCTTCGTTAATAAGATCGGGGAGGCTTAGTCCTTGATTTTGATACTGTTTGGCAACAGAAACGACGAAACGTAAATTGGCTTTGGTAAGCTTCTCAAGCGCAATCTCGTCACCGGCTTTTATTCTTCTGGCCAGCTCAACTTCCTGTTCAGCAGTAATCAGATCTTCCTTCCCGATTTCCTGTAAATATTTGTCGAGTGAAGCAGTGTTACGATTAGTAATTGATTTTGTAATCTTTAGCTGTCTCATGTTAGTTTAATGAAAAATGATTCTCTGTATTAAGAAAAAGGACACGCAATTTCGTTAAAATTATTCTAAATAACAAATTTTTACAACATAAATTCGTAAGAAATTCTTACACCGTTAAGATACATGCCTTTAAGTCGAATTATTTTTGTTTTTTTATTGCTTAAGGCCTTTTCGAGACTCTCCTCTGATGAAATTTTCTGGCCGTTTATTTCTGTTATGATAAACCCTTCAGTAATGCCGCCTCTATCTAAAAATCCTTTACCAACGTCCGTCACTTTCAGCCCTTGTTCGATACCCAGTTTACTTTTTTCTTCCCCTGTGATCTTTTTCATCGAAGCTCCGAGTAATTCATTATAAAAGGAATCTTCTGCTTTTATGATTCCAGTCGTTCCATCTTCGTTTTTTAGGGTAACATCATAATAAAGTTCTTCACGGTCCCTGTTGATCTCAACGGTGACAACCTCTCCGGGGTTATGCTGACCGATGGCTCCCATTAGTTCGGAAACGGTATTTATTTCCTGATCGTTCACGCTGAGGATGACATCTCCCTCACGTATTCCGGCATCATAAGCTCCACCGTTCTCAACAACACCGGCAACATAAATTCCTTTCACTTCGTCCAAACCGAGTTTGTCAGCGAAAGAAGCATCGATGTCTCTGATCTGGACACCAATAAAAGCACGTTGAATTTCGCCGTACTTCAACAGGTCGTCCACTACTTTATGCACAATATTAACAGGAATAGCGAACGAATAACCTTCGTAAACACCTGTGTGCGATGCTATGGCGGCATTAATGCCGATCAGTTCTCCATCCGTATTTACCAGGGCTCCTCCGCTGTTGCCTCTGTTTACTGCGGCATCGGTTTGAATAAATGATTCGATGGCCGATTGAGTGCCCAGGATATTGATGTTACGTGCTTTAGCGCTTACAATTCCGGCCGTAACCGTTGAGGTAAGATTGAACGGGTTGCCGACTGCCAGCACCCATTCGCCAACTTTTACTTCGTCAGAGTTGCCAAAGGTTAAAAAGACAAGGTCATCAGCATCTACTTTTATTAAGGCCAGGTCGGTTGCCGGATCGGTACCGATTATAGAGGCTTCCAGCTCACGGCGGTCGTTGAAAGTAACGCTGATTTTGTCTGCTCCTTCAACTACATGGTTATTAGTCACAATATAACCGTCGGGCGAAATGATGACTCCTGACCCGAAAGCAACATATGTGTTTGCACGGTTCGGATAGCCAAAGTAATATTTGAATGGGCCGAAAAAGTCGTCATACGTACTACTTTTCACACTTATTTCAGTTTTAATATGGACAACAGCATTTACCGATTTCTCGGCAGCATTCACGAAATCTGCTTCCTGAGCAATCAGGTAATTCGCTCGATGTACAGGCAGCTGTTGCATGCTAACGTTCTCTTGTGTTTGTTTTGCCTGTTTGTTATTGTCCTTAACTGTGCCGTTAAGGATCACAGCAGCTATGAGCAGAATGAAAATTGTTCCTGCAGCTGCGCCAATAAAACTTTTTCCAGCAATTTTCATAACCTTTGTTTTTAATGATGTATTTTTGTTATCAGTTTCAGAACGGTGGACTGAGCCGTAAATTACTTGCCGCGTGTTAATTTATGTTAACATTTAAATAAAGCAAGTTGACTATTTTGTCAGGCTTCTGCCAGCGTTTAGTAAGCGTTTTAGCAACATCAATTATTTTGCCATAACAGATCAAAGTTGAAAATAAATTTTTGGAAATATCAGGGTAACGGCAACGATTTTATTATTATTGATAATAGGAGCGGAGGTGTAAATCTTAGCAACGAACACATAAAAAAATTGTGTATGCGCAGATTCGGGATTGGTGCCGATGGACTGATCATCATTGCGGCTTCAACTGTTTCTGATTTTGAGATGATTTATTATAATTCGGACGGTGCGCTCAGCAGCATGTGTGGCAACGGAGGGCGTTGCGCAGCTATGTTTGCTTTTCTTCAGGGGGTGTCGGGTAATGAGATGATATTCAGCGCATATGATGGCTTGCATAAAGCTGTTATTGAAGACAGGTGTACCGATCATTTATGCGATGTGTCGTTGTCAATGACGGATGTGACTGAAATAGAAAAAGAGGATAACTTCTATTTCTTAAATACCGGCTCGCCGCACTATGTTGAATTTGTGTCGCATGTTGCTGAAATAGATGTTGTTGCCGAAGGCAGAAAAACGAGATACAGCGAAAGGTTCATGCCGGATGGTACCAATGTGAATTTTGTGGAAATGGATGACGACAGAATATTTGTAAGGACTTATGAAAGAGGGGTGGAGGATGAAACTTTGTCATGCGGAACCGGTGTAACAGCTTCAGCTATGGTAGCTTATTTCATCAACGGTAAAACCTCTCAGCTGGTGCATACTACCGGAGGCGAATTTATTGTAAGTTTTGAACCCGGAGAGAGCAGAACCTTTAAAAATGTCTGGCTCAGAGGACCGGCCGAGTTTGTTGTTGAAGGAAGCGTGGAAATCTCTGTGTAAGCTTTAATTAAAAATCTTTTCTCAGTTGCGTCCTAAACGATGAAGAAAGATTGCATTAAAACCATGAATGATTT
>DGOT01000293.1:9653-11972 GCA_002389465.1 Bacteroidales bacterium UBA4459
AGTTTTCGGGAGTCCGGCTTGAGGACATTACTAAATTATATTTATTTATGACGGTATTGATCTTTTCTTTCTTATCTTCCGAAATTAGTAAGTATGGGAATAATATATTTCCTTATATTTACAGCTAATTATGATGAACAAAGGAAATATCTTTTTAAGGGCCCCCGAGCCTCAGGATGTTGATTTTCTGTATTTGCTGGAGAATGACCAAAAACTCTGGCCCCTGAGCAATGTTACCGTTCCATTTTCCCGCTTTGATCTGGAACAGTATATTATGCTGGCCGATAAAGATATTTTTACAGCAAAACAAGCCCGTTTTATTATCGAATTAAAAGAAACTGACCGTAATAGTACCATAGGCACAATTGATCTTTTTGACGTTGAACCGAAACATCTTAGGGCAGGAATAGGTATAACAATCATTGAAGAGAAAAGAGGTTTTGGATTTGCCGGCGCAGCGCTGGATATTTTGATCGATTATTCGTTCAATCTTCTGGGTCTGCACCAGCTTTATTGCAATGTTGAAAAAGATAACTTAATAAGCTTGAAGTTGTTTAAGGACAAGGGTTTTGTTGTTTCCGGCGAGAAGAAAGAGTGGAATAAAAGAAACAATAAATGGGTTGACGAACTGTTTTTGCAGCTCATCAAAAAGGAAGTTTGAAACAACTGATGTATCAGGCAAATTATTGTGAACAATGGCATACTATCATCCGCGATACGGCACACACAAGAAAAAAAACGGGAAAAAGAAAAAAATAATTTTCACTATCCTGTTGATCTTATTTCTGGCAATAGCAGGATCTGCTTATGTTTTATACAGCATTGTATTGAAGCCAAATGTATGGACGCCAAATAATGAAGCGGTAGCAATTACTATTCCTACAGGATCTGATTTTGAAGACGCGAAACGGATTCTCTATGCTAAGGGTCTGGTTGTAAACAGAAAGTATTTTGAATGGTGGGCCGAAAAGAAAAAATATCCCCAGTTGGTTAAGCCGGGAAAATACCTGATTAAATCCGGTATGAGCAATAACCAACTGATTAATATGCTCAGATCAGGGGAGCAGGTACCGGTACAACTGATTTTTAATAATGTTCGGGATATTTACCAGATGGCGCAAAAGGTAAGTCAACAGATAGAAGCCGATTCTGCATCTATTGTAGGCTTGCTCACCGACTCAACATATCTGACTCTTATCGGGATGAATGCAGAAACAGCCTCGGTTTTGTTTATCCCCAATACGTACGAAATGTTTTGGAATACTTCGGCTGAAGGGTTCGTAAAGCGAATGCATGAAGAATACATTAAATTCTGGAGCGGCAACAGGACAGAGAAGGCCCGGTTAATGAATCTAACAATTCCGCAAGTGGTAACGCTGGCCTCCATTGTAGAAAAAGAAACTAATAAAGACGACGAAAAACCGCAAATCGCCGGTGTATATATCAACCGCTTAAAAGCCGGATGGCGTTTACAAGCCGACCCAACGGTTATTTATGCCTTAAATGATTATTCGATCAAACGGGTATTGAACAAGCATAAAGAAGTCAAATCTCCTTACAACACTTATCTTGTAGCCGGTTTGCCTCCCGGGCCAATTTGTATTCCTTCTATAACCTCTGTTGATGCCGTTCTGAATTATAGCCATCATAACTATTTGTTTTTCTGCGCCAAAGACGATTTTTCGGGTTACCATGTGTTTGCCAGTACCAACAGGCAGCATGCTAAAAATGCAAAGAAATACCAGGCAGCGTTGAACAAAATGAGTGTTTACAAATAACTACCGGTTTTATGGAAGCATTCAAAGCGTATGATATCCGGGGTGTGTGGGGAGAGGATCTGACATCGGAAATCATTTACAAAATCGGCTATTTTTTCCCTTCTGTTATTCCTTGTGAAAATATCCTCGTCGGGCGCGATGTCCGTCTTTCTTCGGATGAAGCCTTTGAGGCGCTTGCCAAAGGCCTGCTTGATGCAGGTGTAGATGTGCTGGATGTGGGTCTGGCAACAACGCCTATGGTTTATTGGGCCACCGGAAAATTTGACCTGGACGCGTCCATTATGATCACCGCTTCGCATAACTCTGCAGAATACAACGGCTTGAAATTTTCCGGAAAGGGTGTTGTCCCGATAGGCTATGATAATGGTTTGCATAAGATAGAAGAACTGATCGAACGAGGTGAGGAGATCATTCCTAAACTAAAAGGGAAACTGGAAAATTTTGAGGTCAGAAGTCATTATCTTACATTTCTTGAAAAATACCGGTCGGATTTTAAGGATTTGACAGTTGCCATTGATGCTTCCAACGGAATGTCATCCTT
>DGOT01000262.1:0-442 GCA_002389465.1 Bacteroidales bacterium UBA4459
AAAGATGGAAATTGTGAGCAGCAAGCTGGATAAAGAAAGTAAATTATTGTTAAATGAACAGCTGAAACCGGCCTATAGTCTGGCTATCACTATGGCCTACAGGCTTTTTGAGATCACTGGGAACAATATCTATGTGGGGAATGCTTTTACCTGTTCTGAGAAAAGTAAGTCGGCCGTATTGCTTGCATCCATAAGAAATCTGAACGCGTTGAAGTCCACCGATGTTCCGCCTGATGTAATGGCACAGGAGAAGGAATTGAATGAGGAGATCAACGGGATCAGACAGATGCTTATGGATGAACAGCAAAAGCAGTCACCTGTTACGGCAAAGGTCTCCTTTTTCGAAACGCGGTTATTACAACTGATCATTGATCATGACAGCCTGACCCGTAAACTGGAGACAAACTACCCCAGGTATTATTCATTGAAATATGACAGGTCA
>DGOT01000262.1:552-4920 GCA_002389465.1 Bacteroidales bacterium UBA4459
TCTGGAATTCGATGGATTATATGCTCAATCTGAAAAATGTGGATGTTTCTACGCTCAGCACGAAAGAGTTTAAAACTTTTTATGATCATTCCAACCGGCTATGGTCAGCATTGATAGAGCCTGTGTATGATCATGTGCTTTCAAAGCGATTAATTATTATTCCGGATGGGGTTTTAGGATATTTCCCGTTTGAGATTCTCACGAAGAGTTCTAAAGACTCTGAAGAACTTGATTTTAAAACGATGCCTTATTTATTAAAGGAGTTTCCGGTATCCTATTCTTATTCGGCTACTTTAAAATACAATCCGTATTTCATAAAAGACCGTAAATCAAACGATGAATTGATTGCTTTCGCGCCTGAATATGAACGGACAACAGAAAATGATTCACTTTCGAGAGACTTCCATCTGGTCAACCTGCCAAATGCTGAGCAGGAAGCCGTGTGCATAAAAGATATGTGGGGTGGCAAAGTGCTTACCAAAGAAATAGCCACGAAGTCGAATTTCCTTAAAAGTGCAGAAAAATACAACGTGTTGCACCTGGCCATGCATACATTGATCAACGATACCTTACCTATGTATTCAAAGTTGGTGTTTTCCAGACCTGATTCCGATACAGCTTCCAATATGCTTAGCACATTTGAGGTGTACGATCTGAATCTTAATGCAGCAATGGTCACTTTGAGTGCCTGCAATACGGGAACAGGTATGTTACGTACAGGTGAAGGTATTATGAGTTTGGCCCGTGGTTTTATTTATGCCGGTGTTCCGTCCATTGTAATGACTTTGTGGGAAGTTCAGGATAAAAGCGGATCCGAATTAATGATTGAATATTACAAAAATCTACTGGATGGAGACCCGAAAGATATTGCTTTGCAAAGAGCCAAACTGAGGATGCTGGATGCCTCACCAACAGCTAAAACGCATCCGTTTTATTGGTCAGCGTATATTATTACAGGTGATACGCAACCGCTTATGAGTAAGATTGAAATAGAAACCTGGTATGCTTTACCCGTAGGTGTACTAATTATCCTGCTGGGTGTATTGTTTTTAAGGGAAAAAAAGAAGCGGAAGCACTAATTAGTACCTCCGCTTCTCTGCTTGCTTGTTCTTCACGCCTGTTTCAATGGCGAATTGATTAATTGTTTCCCATATCCTCCAAGAGTTCTTGGGCCCTGATGTTAAAAATTGTATTACTGTTAGTAATATGTGTAAGTATGTTTTTAGCCTTGTCCGTTTTATCTGTCATCAGATAACACAAAGCAAGATTCCACTCAGCCTGGTCAATAAATAAATTATCATTTTGCTCAATAATGCCTGTAAATTCCTTAACGGCTTCATCATATTTTTGAAGTTCCATATAGGAGAATCCTGAATAAAGTTTGACCACCATATTGTCAGGAGCCAGTTTAAAGGCATTTAAAGCTTTGTTGTAATTTGCTTGCTCAAAATACTTCATTCCTTCGCTTAACGGGCTGAAGTTGGCCGTGTTTCCAGACCTGACCGTTAGAAAGGAACTTTCAGTTGAATAATACTGATCGAATAATTCCTCGTTTGTTAATGATCCGTTCATATCAAATAAGAAACTGGTTCCCACCATCAGAAAGACAACAATAGATGCGGCAATGGCCTGAACTCTCCTTGAAGTGAAAAGCTCGATGTGCAACTTCTTCTTTTGTGATTCTTTAGTGTGGACATCCATTAAAGTTTCTCTCAAAGCGAGTTTGTGTTCATCTTTAATGGAAGTGAGGAATTCATCTTCTTTAAATTCAATCCGAGAAATTTGTCTTGTTTGTTTTGTGTCTTTGCTGTGTACATTCGCCAAGGTTTCTCTTAAAGCTAATTTATGTTCGTTGTTAATAGCCTGGAGGAACTCCTGTTCCATTTCCTGTTCACGGAGATCGTTGTTGATAATATTTTTGAAATCTGGTTTCATTTTAATTACAGTTTTAGCTTGTCATTATTCTCTTTAATTCTCCTGAGCAGTTGTTCTTTGCAAAGTCTCCTTTTTTTGTAGGTAAAACCTGTTGATTTGTAATTTAATTCTTTTGTTATTTCTTTGGTTGTTAAGCCTTTCGCGAGCAGTTTAAATAATTCCTGACATTCTTTACTTAACTTTAAAAAGTTCTCCTGATATAAGCGTACACGCTCTTCCTGTTCTAATGCTTCATCTATTTCTACAGTGTACTTATTGTAACCAAAAAGTTCTACTTCACTCTTATATTCGAACTCTTCATGTTGGTTCGGGGCTCTGTCTCTTAATTGCTTTAACCACCTGTATTTACAAATACTGTAAAAATATGTGATAAAAGTGCTTTTTAAGGTCAAGTTCCCCGATTGTGCCTGCTCATACACAACCATTAAGCTATCCTGAAATACATCCCAAGCATCATTGTCGTTGCCGCTATGCTTAAGCACATAGCTTTTAATCGACGCAAAATATTTGTCGTATACATATTGAATAACGATTCGATCGTTTTCAACTATACCAGCAAGGATTCTTTCAGTTGAGAACTTTGCCACTGTTCAATTATTAGTACCAGATTAAGGTAAAATTGTACCCCTTTGTTAAATCATTTTATCTAAACACGTTTGTTAATATTGTTAAAAGGTTGAAAAACAAACAAATAGAAATACAGGTTCTACCAACATATTATTAATTTATTCAAAAATATTATCTCTTAATCTACGTACAAGCGCAAAGTATTGTTACATATAATGCAAATTAATCACCAGTATGTAAAAAATTCTTAATCTTGTTACGAATTTACAGGCATGCGCTTTTTTCTCTTGTATATTTTATCGGGTGTATTATTAAGTTCTTCTTCCTGTCAGGAAGCTGAAAGGGAAAAGCAGCAGACTTACCGTATTGTGTTCTATAATGTAGAGAATTTTTTCGACCCTTACATTGATTCAACACGGGTTTATAATGAATTCACACCGGGTGGGGATCTACACTGGACCTATAAAAAGTATGAACAAAAGAGGAAAGATCTATATAAGACACTGATGGCCATTGGTGAATGGAAACCGTTGACAATTGTTGGCTTAGCTGAAATTGAGAATTTCCTTGTCCTATACGAACTGATTGAAAAAACACCTTTGAAGTACGGGCACTACAAGGTCGTTCATTTTGAGTCGGAAGATTTCAGAGGGATTGAAACAGGTGTTCTATACAACAGTAATCTGTTTAATCTCGTGCAATCCTCCAAAATAACGATCAGAACGGAAAAGGATACCAATTTCAAAACAAGAGATATAATCTATTTGAAAGGATTATTAGGAGAGGACACGCTGCATTTGTTTTATAATCATTGGACTTCGCGATACCGGGGGTTGCTGGAATCAAAAGATTACCGGATGCTGGCAGCTCAGACACTGAAACGGTTTACAGATTCGATTTGTAGCGCTGTGACCGGAGCCAATGTATTGATTATGGGTGACTTTAATGACAATCCAACAGATGAGAGTATGCAGTATTTAGTAAATAGCGGCACATGCAATTTATCTCCTTTGTTGTTTTCAAATAAGAATAAAGATGTAAAAGGCACATTAAAACACCATGCGAACTGGAGTTATTTTGACCAGGCCATTGTATCGGAGACAATGGTAACTGGAAGAAATGGTCTGCTGATAGCAGATAAAACGGTACATATATTTGATGCAGATTTTCTGTTGGTTAAGGATGAAAAATACATGGGCCTAAAACCATTCAGGACAAATATCGGATTTAAATATAATGGAGGAATAAGTGATCATTTGCCAGTGTATGTGGATATTTATCAGGGAAAATAAGAAAAATGAGTAAACAATCTTTCCGAAGTCTTATAAAAGTATTAGGCCCCGGACTGCTTTATGCAGGTGCTGCCATTGGGGTGTCTCATCTGGTGCAATCAACCAGGGCAGGGGCAATGTATAACTTTGATCTGGTTTGGGTATTGGTGATAGCTAACCTGCTGAAATATCCGTTTTTTGAGTTCGGTCCCAGATATGCAACAGCTACCGGCACTTCACTTGTTGACGGCTATGCCCGGGTCGGTAAGTGGGCGGTGATCGTATTTGCGTTATTGACGGTATTGTCGATGTTCGTTATTCAGGCAGCAGTTACTGTGGTAACAGCCGGATTGCTGGCATATATATGTAACATCACAATAGATCTCATTTTGCTCAGTATCGTTGTTTTGTTTATCTCAGTCATATTTTTATTATCGGGTAAGTACAGTGCACTTGACAGATTGATCAAGTTCATTATTATTTTGCTGGCATTATCAACCGTTGTTGCTGTATTTGCTGCATTAGGAATTCACCGGGAGGTAACACCCGATATGATCCATCATTTTGACTGGACAAATGCAGTTGATATATTCTT
>DGOT01000117.1 GCA_002389465.1 Bacteroidales bacterium UBA4459
GGTGGAGGCGTCAGATCTTTGTAAGGAATCTTGCTTAATAAATGGGAGATCGTGTTCAGCCGTGCTTTTCGTTTGTTGTCGGCATTTACCACAAACCACGGAGAAATCTTGGTGTCGGTGTAACTGAGCATTTCGTCTTTGGCTTTCGAGTAATACACCCAGCGGTCTCTCGATTTCAGGTCCATTTCACTCAATTTCCATCTTTTTGTAGGGTCTTTTAACCGCGACTGAAATCTTTTCTCCTGCTCTTCCTCACTAATGGAAAACCAATATTTGATCAGCCGGATGCCCGAGCGAATCAGCATGCGCTCGAAATTGGGACATGAACGCAGAAACTCCCAGTATTCATCATCCGTGCAAAAACCCATCACACGCTCCACCCCTGCCCTGTTGTACCACGACCTGTCAAACAACACCATTTCTCCACCGGCCGGAAGGTGGGCTGTGTAACGCTGAAAGTACCACTGGGTTTTCTCCTTCTCCGTGGGTGTGCCCAGGGCCATTACCCGCACAACCCTGGGATTCAGTTTCTCTGTTATTCTTTTGATCACTCCGCCTTTTCCGGCAGCATCGCGCCCTTCAAAAATAACAATCACCTTCTCCTTTTTTATTTTGATCCACTCCTGCAGTTTTACAAGTTCAATCTGTAGCCTTTCGAGTTCATCTTCGTAAAAATCATGCTTTAATTTTCCGTGTTTATCAAATTTTTCCATGATCTAAAATTTGGTTCATAAAATAATTTCCCGCGACTGGCCAACGATCTTCCAAAAATATTTAGCTTAGTCCTTTCAAATTGATGTTTGAAAATTACAAAAATTATCAGACCGTCTGATAAACGATTTACAATTTAACAGCCAGATCATGAAAAAATTTCTGCTTATTTGCTTTATCCTCCTGTCGTGGGCCTTTGTCAGGGGGCAACACGTACTGAACGGAACGGTATCCGGACTTGCCAATGAAAAGGTCAGCCTGTGGCAAACTTTCGGCAACGACCGCCAGCTTATAGATACTTCGTTCCTGAATGAGCAGGGAAGTTTCCGGTTTGAGATGGAACCCCGTTTGCCGGCAGGGATGTACCGCGTGATGACTGAATCAGGTATTGGTTTCGACCTGATTTATAACCGGGAGAACATTCAGTTAATTGTTATTATAAATGAATACGATAAGTACGTGCAGGTGATGGAATCGGTGGAGAACATGATCTATTATGATTTTGTTAACCTCAAACAGAAAAACCTGCTCAAACTGGATATCTTAGGCCCGATTGTCGAATATTATCCGAAAAATGACCCATTTTACCAGGATGTCGTAAATAAAGTGCAGGAATTCAAGAAAGAGTTAAGTGAGCGTGCCGGTAAGCTTACAGCTAACAACCCGGAAACGATGGCTTCCCATTTCATCAGTGTCGAAAACCCTGTTTTTTCGCCTGCGGGTTTGAGCGAAGAGGAACAAAAGGAATTCTTGAAAGTTCATTTTTTCGACCACATCGATTTTAGCGATACGGTTCTCTTGAAAAGCAGCCTGCTCAACAGCAGAATGATCAATTATTTGTCGCTGTACCAGGACAGGAATGCCGATAAAGAAACTTTTGAGAACAGTCTGCTGCAAGGCGTCGACACGCTGCTGGAGAAGGCCATGATCAACCAGGAAATGTATGAATATGTGGTGGACTTCCTGCTGGAAGGCTTTGAAGCCGTTGGTTTTGAAGGTGGCCTTGCATACATTTCGGAACATAATAATCTCGATGAGTTTTGTACCAATACGGAAAAACTGGTTGAACTCCAGAACAAGATGGAGCTGATCAACCGGCTGGCTATCGGCAGGCAGGCGCCTGATTTTACAGGCGTTACCATCGAAGGCGACACCATCCGGCTGCGTGATATTAGTGCCGACAGAATTCTTTTGTTCTTCTGGGCAAGCTGGTGTCCTCACTGTAAAAATGTTGTTTCCGATATCAATGATATTGACCTGAATTATAGCGAAGAGGAGATTAAGATTATAGGCGTGTCGGTAGATACCAGTCTGCAGGATGTGAAGGACGTCATCAGTTCATACCATATTTCGTGGCCAAACATTGCTGAAGGTAAAGGCTGGGAAGGCGAAATATCCGAGTCATACGGCATAGCTGCCACGCCTACGATGTATCTGCTGGATGAAAATAAAAAGATCATTGCCAAACCCATTAACAAAAGAGATCTTCAGAAAGCACTGGGGTACTAAGTTCATTTCTCTGTAAAACTCAAGCGCTCTCACGCGCTTTTTCGGATTTGTAATTGGGAAGCAGAGTGGAAAGGATTTACAATCCTGCCGCCAGCACATCCACAATATGCATGGTCTTAATCGGCAGATTATGCTTGTCGATGAACCCCTGCTGGTGCATCAGGCACGAAGAGTCGGTACTGACAATAAATTCGGCTCCGGTGTCCAGCGCATTATTTATTTTCTGCTCGGCCATAGCCGTGGATATCGGTTCGAATTTTACCGAAAAGGTGCCACCAAAACCACAGCACACATCCGAATCTTTCATTTCTACCAACTCCAGGCCATGCACGTTCTTAAGCAAGGTGCGGGGTTCGCCTTTAAGGCCGTATTCGCGTAAGGCGGCACACGAATCATGGTACGTAACCCTGTGTTCGAAAACCGATCCGAAGTCGGTAAAGTTCAGAACATTTACCAGAAAGTCGGTGATTTCGAAAATGTTCTGTTGCAGCTGTTTGTATTCGTTATGGTGTGCTGAGTTATAGAACAACTCATCAAAATTCTTTTTCACGTATCCGATACAGGAAGCCGAAGGGCCCACCACCGGCCTGCCCCTGCTAAAATCAGTGATGAACTTTTCTCCCAGCTTTTTGGCTTCGTCCCAGTAGCCGCTGTTGAAGGCAAATTGCCCGCAGCAGGTCTGCTCCGTGTTGTAATGAACCTTAAGCCCCGCTTTTTCCAGGAGCTTTACCATATTGAATCCTGTCTGGGGAAAAAACTGGTCGATAAAACAGGGAATAAAAATATCTACATCGGTTATCTTCATTACGGCAAAATTATAAAATAGGATGAATAATTTTAAGCTGTTCCAGATCATTCCAGAAAGCAGGATACGATTTCTTTACAACGTTCTTGTTGTCAATAGACACCTGGCCGTATTTTAACACGAGCGGAGCAAAACTCATGGCCATTCTATGGTCGTCATAAGTGGTGAAGCTAAGGCTTTTCACATCCGGTTTACCCCGTTTATAGCGCAGATGATAGATTCCTTTGTCTTCGGTTATCTGTGCACCGATTTTACCCAACTCTATGCCGAGCGCCTGCATCCTGTCCGATTCTTTATGCTTCAGGTGATCAACGCCTGATAGTTCAGCAGGTATGTGCAGTGCGGCGCAGGTGGTCAATACTGCAGGCACC
>DGOT01000134.1 GCA_002389465.1 Bacteroidales bacterium UBA4459
ACGAATACGGGATCGCTCCAAAAAAGCAAGTGCCAGGGTCCGGGAAATGCATTGAAAATACTTTCATTATCTATCGGGCCGTACAACAGGTTACCGCTTTTATCCCAGATGGCCGTGGCATTGTTCACCGACTGTACGTAATGGTTTAAACCCACATCCCCGTTGGGGTCGGCAGGCCATGTGCCGTTCACATTTTCTACACCTTCAAAATTCAGGCCGGGCCCTTTGGCACGGACACTTCCAAAATGATCCTGTACGTTTTCAGGGATCAGCCGATTCTGTGTGATCTGCGACTTGTCGTAAGCATAATCGGGAAGCGGATTTACTTCCACTTCCTTCATCTCCAGTTCAGGGCCGGGCAATATTATTTTCACATCCCGCATCGCTTTGGATTTTCCAAAGAAAATGGATTTTTTAACAATGGGTTGGTACTCTTTTTGTGCAATTACAATTTCTGTAAAAAGAAATAGAAAACAGAAAGTAAAAAGGAGGATAATTTTTTGTGTTTTCATAGCAGCATTTGTTAGTGTTTATTACAAATTATATAATTCTATAAAGTTAATCTGTTAGAGGGGTTCAAACAAGATGTTTTTCAGCCATTTAGAAAAAATGGTGATTTTCCGCCATGGTTCATGTGCGGTCAGAATATGTGTAAACAGTAAGGCAAAGAGGAACATAATATGGGAAATCAGTCTTATTGATTTCATAGCAGTCTTAGTTCAGTTTCTGAGTCAGATAAATTCACCTTAAAATTAATCAATGAAATCCCTAATGACTACCAGATATGTTTCAAATGATGCAAGAAATGTTACACTTTGAAGGAAAATGATGTCTTTTTTTAGTATTCATCAAAAAAAAAGGGGGAGATGGAGAAAAAAGACGAGATTTAATTTCGGCCCTTCGGGAGTATTCGATAGCAATCGGGAATCCGAAAGGTCAGGCTCAAAAATTCCAAACGGGAAAACCAGGTATTGATTAGAAGTTGAAATTCAATCAATATAGTGCCCTACTTCAAGCCTGCTTTGCCGTCAGGCAGGTGTCCCGGCTGAATCTCTATGAAACGGAAAACTAATAACCCACGCTTTTAAATAGAAATTGAAACACGATGCCCGCTAAAAAATTGTTGTTGGTAAGGATACCAACAACGGAGGAGGGGTAGGGCACAGGAGAAGGTGCAATGAAAAGGTTTATTAATATTCTGAAGGAAGCTTCCCGAACTGCTTTCGGAAACATTCGGCAAAATAGGAGGGGCTGCCGAAACCGACATCATAAGCAATCTCAGCTACGGTGCCGCTTTTCTTCCTGATCATTTCTGCCGCCCGGTTCAGCCGGTAAATGCGGATAAACTTCCCTGCCGTATACCCTGTCAGGGCAGTAACCTTGCGGTGCAACTGGGTACGGCTCAATCCCGTTTCTTTGCCTAATGTTTCCACCGTGAGCTCCGGACTACTGTAATGAAGAGCCACCGTTTTAAGCAGCTTTTGCAGGAAACGTTCATCCATGGAGGTCATGCCGCTGTCGCCCACGTCAACCTGCCCGGAGAGAATGTTTTCACCGATTCGTTTTGAGAGCAGCCCACGCAGTCTTTTTCGCTGTTCGATCAGATTCTTCACGCGCACCTGCAGTTCTTTCCCGTCAAAAGGTTTGGTGATGAAATCATCGGCGCCGGTTTCCAGGCCTTCTATCCGGCTTTCAATTGACGCACGGGCCGTCAGCAGAATGACCGGGATGTGGCTGGTACGCTCATCGGTTTTCACTTTTTTACAAAATTCAATACCATCCATTCCGGGCATCATCACATCACTGATAATGATATCAGGAATAACATCAGTAGCTTCTTCCACTCCTTCTTTACCATCCGATGCTTCTACGATATGGAAATTATGATCAAAAAAGCCCCGTATGTAAGCACGCATTTCTGCATTGTCTTCAACAATGAGCAACACCGGCAAATCCGTTATATGTTCCGCGTCTTCATCACTTTCACACTCTCCTTCAAAATCCGGCTGCGCTGGATGGTCAACTCTTTCAGTTGTGTAAAACAATTCCTGATCGCCGGTTTTACTGATTATTTCTTCCTCTACAGCTAATTCACCGGCTGCCAGATGGCCTTTCCCCGCTGGCAATAAAATGATGAAAGCAGTGAATTCTAACGGCTTGCTTTGCACTTCTATAGTACCATGGTGCAGCTCAACAAGTTCTTTGCAAATTGCCAAACCTATTCCCGTTCCTTCGTTCATGTACAAGCCGGGGTCATCCACCTGATAAAACCTGTCGAAAATGTGCTTCTGATGTTCTTCCGGAATGCCTCTACCGTTGTCTGTAATTTTGATGGAAACACATTCCTTTCCTTCATCATTCACAACCGGATAGTTTATGTAAACGGTGATATCGCCTCCCCTGTCCGTGAATTTAAAAGCGTTAGAAATTAAATTGTTGATCACCTGCTCCATTTTGTTCCTGTCAACATACACCAACAATTCATCCCTGTCGGCCAGAAACTTCAGGTTGATCTCATTTTGCCTGGCCAGCGATTCGAACGACTGAATGTACAAGCGGATCATCTGGATAATATTTGTCCTGGAGGCCTGTAACCGCATCTTTCCTGCTTCCAGTCGTGACAGATTCAGCAACTGGCTGATCAGGTTCTTTAAACGCACAGCATTTCGCTGGATAGTGGTTAGTTTTTCCTTATCGGATTTATCGTATAGTCTTGAGATCAATTGCTCTAAAGGGCCTAAAATAAGTGTCAGTGGTGTTCTGAACTCGTGGGAAATATTGGCAAAGAACTCCGATTTCATTTTGTCGAGTTCTGCCAGCTTTTCAGCCTGCCGCTGTTTCATATCCAACTCCAATAACAGCCGTTGCCGCCGGAGGTAAAAACGGGTAACGGTTGAGATGAGTGCCATCAGGAACAGTACGTAGAGTATATAAGCCCACCATGTTTTCCACGGAGGCGGCAAAACAGTCACGGCAATACTTGCTCCCACTTCATTCCAATAGCCGTCGTTGTTGGAACCTTTCACCCTGAAGACATAATTACCGGGAGGGACGCCCGTATAATTAGCCAGACGGCGGTTGTTCACATAATTCCATTTGTCCTCAAACCCCTCCAGGTAATAGGCGTATTGGTTTTTCTCCGGATCGGTATAATCAAGCGCTGCAAATCCGAACGAGAAAAAGTTCTGATCGTATTTTAGCTCTATATATTTCTTATATGTGATGCTGCTGTCCAAACTGGCGGTTTCGTTCTTTAGTTTAAAGTCTGTTAGCACGATATTGGGTATATGTATGTTATCTCCAACTATGCTATCTGGGTAAAACCTGCAAAATCCACTTCCTGCTGACCCGCTGCCGCCTATATAAAAACATCCTTTTTTACTTTTTCCGAAAGATGTAAAAACGATGCCATCATAAAACATCCCTTCACTCTTGCCAAAAACTTTTAGCGCCCTATCGGTACTGTCTTCCAGATCATACCTGATCAAGCCCATGTCAGAGATAAACCACAGGTTGCCCGCACTGTCGCCCATAATAACATGATTCCCACCCTTATGAATTTTACTGAAGTGCTCCACAATCTCAATGCTGTCGGAGGCTTCATTATATTGAAACAATGCATTTATTGAACGCATCCAGATGAGGCCGTTGACGTCTTCATATACTTCCCGTGCATTTCGCTCGGTAAATGTACCCCGGTTATATGACTTGTGAAAGTACTTTTTAAACTCGCCTTTTTCCCTGTTTTCAGGAGTAAGACAGAAAACTCCGAGGTTGTAGGTAGTGGCCCACAATCTTCCATGGGAGTCCTCAAACAGATCGATGACAGGCACATCTGACAGTACCGGATGATCAACCGGCCATAATACCTGCCCTTTTTGCCAGGGCATTTCCACTTTAAAAAGCCCTTTCTGTGTTGCAAACCACAGCAGCCCGTATGTATCTTCCACGATATCAAAAACCCATTGCCGTTCCAGTTTACCTGAAGGTTTTTCAAAGAAAATGGTTGAAAATCTTTTTCGCACCCGGTCAAAAACGCTCAATCCCTCGCCGGATGTACCTACCCATAAGTTCCCGGTAGTATCTTCATAAATTAGCGTAACACGGTTTTTACTGATAATATGAGGATTATTCCTGCCCCAGACGGTAGGTTTGTAATTGCCCACAAAATCCAAATTCCTGTCAAACTGATAGAGCCCGTCATTGAATGTTCCCACCCATAACATACCATTCTTGTCTTCACAAAAAGACCAGGCATCCACTTCAAGTAAGGAGTCAGGATAAGTATGTATCGATTTGTACTGAAATGGATTATCATCGGGGTCAATGATGGTCATGCCTCCCGTGCTTGCCCATATCAGGTTGTTATCGTCGCGGTAAAGGTATTTAATACCGCCACTGACCGGGCTCTGGGGATCTTCTTCCTGTGTTTTAAAATGCTCAAGATGATCGGTGGCAAAATCATAAACCAATAAACCCGATCCGGTACCGATCCACATCTGGTGTGCTTTTCCTGTTTCGATCTCCACCAAACCGTTAACATTACCTCCCAGGAAATCATTAAGTTTTCCTGGTATTCCTGTAAAATAGTATGTCCAGATCTTTTCATGCGGCTTGTAACGATACACTCCCCAATCCGTACCAAGCCATATGTCTCCTGACTTATCTTCTTTAATATGCCAGATTTGTTTTAACTCATCGGGGGTTCCGGGTTCTACCGGAACAGGAACCTGTGTAAAAGTTTCGTTTTCTCGGTCGAAAAGAAACAACGCATAAGCAGTTCCAACCCAGAAATTATCTTGCTTATCTTCAAGCATTGAAAGCACAACAACAACGCCTGGATTATCACAAACAGTCAGTGGGTTGAAATTAGCAAATGAGTCCGATTCAGGTATGTATTTGAATAAACCCTCATTTCCGCTCCCCAGCCATAAATTTCTATCGCTGTCTTCCATCAGACTGTAAACAGTGTTGTATTTGAGGCCAGCCTGCCCGTAAGGATCCACATGGTAATATGTAAATTTTTCCGTTCTCCTGTCAAATCTGACCAGTCCGTTTTTCAGTGTGCCGATCCAAAAGTTTCCCCTACTGTCTTCGAGGAAGGAAGTACAAAACCTGTAAGGAGTAATGGCACAGCTGTCTGGAAGAAAATCCTCAAAACGCCTGACTGTATATCCATCATATCGTGCCATACCGTTTGAAAAGGCAAACCATATAAACCCCTCCGAATCCTTGTATGTAGATTTAACTCCAGGTGTCAAAAGACCGTCTTTTGTAGTGATTTGCCGGATTTTGTATTGCCCGCTTTGCGCTTGAAGAGAATACGAAAGCAACATAAGACATAAAAAAAACAACAGGCAAAATATATTTTTGTTATGGGGCAAGGCAGAGAAATTTGCTCTAAATATACAACATGGCAGGGCGAAAGTCAAATGAAGGCTCCCAATGCTTCATTAATTCGTCAGCATGATAACTTTGCAAAGTTATTTTTTATGAGATTTGAAAATAGAGCCTATTTGAGCTACAGTATCGCCTCATTTGATTAACTTTGTGCCACCAAACAAGGAACCTCATGGAAAAAGAAATGGACTTTTACAGGAAGCTCAGGATAAAGATCGCAGACTGGATCAACTCTGAAACAGGGCAAAAACATAAATATGCCGACTACATTCTTCTGGTACCGGACTTCTTCTACCTGCTGGTAAAGCTGGCTATGGACAAAGAGGTGTCGCTCGACAACAAAGCTAAACTTGGCATGGCTATCGCTTATTTTATTTCTCCTATTGATCTGCTACCCGAAGCATTCCTTGGCCCCATTGGGTACCTCGATGACCTTGCAATCTCCGCTTACGTACTCAACGGGATTATCAACAACAGTTCTCCGGAAATCGTGCAAAAGCACTGGGCAGGAGACGGGGATGTGCTGCAGCAGATCAAAGGCATATTATCCAAAACGGATCAAATGATCGGTTCGGGGCTTTGGCAAAAGATCAAGAAAGCCGTAAAATGAAGATGCTTGTAAAAAATATGACTTAATTTTTAACAAGTAACTATGCCCGTTTTTCGAAAATCAGGCAAAATTTGGGTAAAATCTATAAAAAGTGTGTCTAAAAGTTTTCAACAAAAGGTGATTTTCTAAATCCTGATATTCAATCTTTTACAATCTGTATTTTTTTTTGAGGCAATTATCTACTGATATAATCGTAAAAAACCTTGATTTATATCAATCGATTATTTATATTTGCATCGCTTGTTTTGTTTGTTTTTCATAATTGGGCCCACCCTCATGACCACTTGGCACAGGGTGGGTTTTTTTAAGGACACCCCTCTTTTCTTCCCGAAAACATCTCGAATCCAATAACATGCGTCCTTCGTAAGCATCATTTAATCGAATATGTTTGCCCTTCCTCGCTCAATAAAGTATTGGGGAAAACAGAACGTGCCTCTTGCAGTAGTTCTGACAGGTCGTCAAAGCGGGCCGAGTAATGTCCTAACAGCAGTTTCCGAACCCCTGCTTTCTTCGCCATAGTAGCTGCATCAACTGAAGTGGAATGGAATTTTTCTTTAGCAATTTCTTGCATCGAGCTATCAAATGTAGCTTCATGATACAGCAGGTCCGCTCCCTGGACATGATCAATAAGATGCTCGTTAAATACCGTATCGGAGCAATAGGCATATACTTTATCAGGTCTCAGCGGCAGAGTGATTTCCTTATTTTCCAAAACTTTTCCCGATTCGGTTACAAAATCACCTCCCTTTTTTATGCGTACGATCTGGTCAATGGAAGGCTTATATTTTGCCACAAACTCTTTATCAACCCGCAATTCTTTATCCTGTTTTCGGATTTTCACACCCCACGTGGGTATGCGGTGGTATAAGGGAAAGGTCGTTACTGCGTAATAACTGCTTTTAAAAAGCGGCTTGCTTTTATAATCTTCAAGCGCATGAAAATTCAAATTAAAACGAAGATTTGTTTTGGAGATTCTGAGCTGATGCTCCAGGAGTTTCTGAAGATCGGACGGAGCATAGATGTTCAACGGGTCTTCGCGCCCGAACAGATGGAAAGTAGCAACCAGTCCGAACAAGCCAAAATAATGATCACCGTGTAAATGACTCACAAATATATGGTTCAACTTGCGGTGTTTAATTTTGTATTTGATCATTTGCATCTGGGCGCCCTCACCGCAATCAATCATAAACTGCTCTTCCGAAAGCCGCACAATCTGGCTGGAAGGGTGCTGCGTAGCAGTTGGCACTGCTGAACCGTTTCCCAGGATTGTCACATAAAAACCTGTCATACTACTTGGTTGGTATATTATCTCCACCCAAAAATAAAAAATCCCCGCCGGATTGGCAGGGATTTTATACTTAATTATGAAAACAAAGCTACTTTTTCGCTTTTTTCTCTTTCTTTTCGAGGTCTGTTTTTAGATCAGCCAGAACATCCAGATCAGCAAATGTTGTTTTCTCCAGCTTCTCATTTGTTTTTTTCACTGTACGCTTTGTCTTTTTAGACTCATCTTTTTCTTTCTTCGATGCGCGTTCTTTTGCTTCGCGCGGATCCTCTTCAAAAGTACGTGTATGTGAAAGAATGATCTTTTTATTCTCTTTTACAAACTCAACCACTTTAAAGTCGGCTGCCTCATCCACTTTATTAATGGAGGTACCGTCTTCTTTTTTAAGATGGCGGTTAGGAGCAAATCCTTCAACACCGTAAGGCAGTGAGACAACAGCGCCTTTATCGTTAACACTGATCACAGTACCGGAATGTACCGAACCTACAGTAAATACAGTCTCAAACACATCCCACGGATTCTCTTCCAATTGCTTGTGCCCAAGGCTCAACCGGCGGTTCTCTACATCAACGTCGAGAACAACGACTTCAATATCCTCACCTATTTTTGTAAATTCAGCCGGATGCTTGATCTTTTTCGACCATGACAGATCACTGATATGGATCAAGCCGTCAACACCTTCTTCAATTTCTACAAAGATGCCGAAATTGGTAAAGTTGCGCACTTTGGCCGTATGCTTCGATCCGAGGGGATATTTCTCACGGATATCAGCCCATGGGTCAGGAATCAGTTGTTTCATTCCCAGCGACATCCTTCTATCTTCTTTATCCAGTGTAAGGATAACCGCTTCCACTTTGTCGCCTACGTTAACAAAATCCTGTGCTGTCCTTAAGTGCTGCGACCACGACATTTCCGAAACATGAATCAGTCCTTCAACACCCGGAGCTATTTCGATAAATGCACCGTAGTCAGCAATAACTACTACTTTTCCTTTTACTGTATCACCCACTTTGAGGTTTTCGTCCAGCGAATCCCACGGATGTGGTGTCAGTTGTTTCAAGCCTAAGGCTATACGTTTTTTATTGTCGTCGAAGTCGAGAATAACTACTTTCATCTTCTGGTCAAGTTCAACAACCTCTTCAGGATGGTTGATGCGGCCCCATGAAAGGTCGGTGATATGGATCAGTCCGTCAACACCGCCCAGGTCGATAAACACGCCGTAAGTAGTGATATTTTTAACGGTACCCTCAAGCACCTGTCCTTTTTCCAGTTTGGAAATGATCTCAGCTCTTTGCTGTTCCAGCTCGTCTTCAATCAGTGCTTTATGCGAAACAACAACATTCTTGTATTCGTGGTTGATTTTAACCACTTTGAATTCCATTGTCTTATTCACATAGATATCATAGTCGCGGATTGGTTTTACATCTATCTGCGAACCCGGCAGGAAGGCTTCGATACCAAATACATCTACAATAAGTCCGCCTTTTGTACGGCTTTTTACATGTCCGGTAATAATTTCATCATTGTCAAATGAATCGTTAATACGATCCCATGATTTGAGGATGCGGGCTTTTTTGTGCGACAGGATCATCTGACCACTTGCATCTTCCTGGTTTTCTACGTAAATATCAATTTTATCACCTACTTTCAGATCAGGATTGTACCTGAACTCGTTCATCGGGATAACACCATCAGATTTATAGCCAATGTTGACAACAACTTCGCGGCTGCTAAAAGCAACTACTGTTCCTTCAATTACTTCGTGTTCGGTAATGGAGCTTAAAGAACCGGCATAAAGATCTTCCAGTTTGCTTCGTTCTTCAGGTGCGTAATCATCCTGTTTTTTATTCAATGCATCCCAGTCAAATTCTTCGGGTTCTACCGGCTTTTTCACTGTTTCCTTTACCTCCTCAGTTTTTTCTTCGGCAACAGCTTGTTCGACTTCTTCCTTTTCGGCTGGTTCTTCTTCTTTTTCAGTCTTGGGAGTTTCTTTCACTTCTTCGGCTTTTGTCTCTTCAACAACTTCTTCTTTCTTTTCTTCTTCTTTCACCTCTGCTTCAACAGCTTTATCTTCCTTTTCAGGTGCGATTTCTTCCTCAATCTTTTCCTTCTTTTCAGTTTTCTCAGCTTCCGGCTTCTTGCTGGTTTCCTGAGCTTTTACTTCTTCGTTCTCAGTTGTTTCAGTAACTTTTTTTTCGTTTTCTGACATTTAATCATTCTTGCGTTTTGAATCAGGCACCCGGTTCATATGATTCCAAACAGGTTTAACATTTTATTTAACTTGTTGTATTTTAAGATTTTAGAATAGCTAAAACAGACTAAATCCGGGCCTCTTAAAATTGGGCTGCAAAAGTAGATAAATTAATCGATATATTAAAATATCAGATATGTAAATTTAAACGGGTAGATTTGTTTTATCTTTGGCGCATCGTTTTTTATTTCTAACGATTACCTCAGTTATCATTAAACAACACAAGAATATATGTCTTTGAATTGCGGAATTATCGGTTTAACAAACACGGGAAAGACCACCATTTTCAATTGCATGTCAAACACAAAAGCGGAAAGTTCCACTTACGCCTTCAGTGCCACCAAATCGAATAAGGGCATCGTTGACGTTCCTGACCCGCGCCTCTATAAAATAGATGCATTGATCAAGTCGGAAAAAGTGATACCGGTAACAGTTGAAATTGTTGATGTACCGGGTCTGGCCAAAGGCTCCAGCCAGGGCGAAGGTGTGGGCAATAAGTTTCTGGCAGATATCCAGCAAACCGATGCCCTGATCCACGTACTCAGGTGTTTTGATGATGACAACCTGCCCCATATTGAAGGATCCGTTGATCCATGCAGAGATTTGGAGATTGTTGACTTTGAGTTGCAGGTGCGCGACCTCGACCTGGTTACGCGAAAAATAAAACGTCTGGAAAAACTGGCCGGCATCGGCGATAAAGATGCCAAAAGAGCGTTGGATGTGTTGACTGTTTTTAAAGAGCATCTTGAGAACTTTGGAAATGCACGTACGGCTCCTGTCGATGAAGATGACTTTGTTCATATTCAGGACATGCAACTGCTAACGGCAAAACCCATGATCTACGTCTGTAATGTAGATGACGCTTCGGCCACTACAGGCAACAAATATGTGAATGAGGTCAAAAATGTTTTAAAGGAGCAGGCAGATGAAGTATTAGTGATTGCCGGAGAACTGGAAGCCGAAATTGCCGAACTGGATAAGGAAGACAGGGCGGATTTTCTGAAGGACGCCGGGCTGGAGGAGCCAGGTGTGGACAAACTTATCAGAGCTGCCTATAAAGTTCTCAACCTTCAATCATTTTTTACCGCAGGCCCCAAAGAAGTCCGTGCCTGGACCATCAAAAAAGGAATGAAAGCACCGGAAGCTGCCGGCGTAATACACAGCGACCTGGAAAGAGGATTTATCAGGGCCGAGGTAATGAAGTACGACGTCTTTATAGAGTTAGGCTCCGAACAAGCCGTGAAACACGCCGGAAAATTCCATGTGGAAGGCAAGAACTATATCGTCGAAGATGGCGACATCATGCACATTAGGTTTAATGTGTAACTACCAAGTCAGAGGCCATGAACTACGAAAATAACCCGAAAAGCATTAAGTATTATGTCAAAAGATTCCTAATTAGTAATAAAGAAAAATTTCAAGGAAAAAGGATAGTTGATATACCGGCAGGAAATGGGATTACATCACGGATAATAAAAGAAATCGGAGCTGAACCGTTTGCTTTTGACCTGTTTCCAGAGTATTTTTCCGAAAAGGACATAATTTGCAAGAAAGTAAATATTTCCACAGGCATTCCGGTTGATGATAAGTTCGCCGATGCCGTGATTTGCCAGGAAGGAATGGAGCATTTTTCAGACCAGTTGCATGCTTTGCGTGAATTCAACCGTATTCTGAAAGACGGCGGCATGTTGCTCATCACCACACCAAATTATTCAAACATCAGGGCGAAAGCCAGCTACCTGTTGGCCGAAAGTGAACGATTCAATTCGATGATGGCTCCTAACGAACTCGACAGTGTCTGGATGTCGAAAAAGGATAAGGACATAGAAATCTATTATGGCCATATTTTTCTCATTGGTATACAGAAACTTCGTGTTCTGGCAAAGCTTAGCGGGTTTAAGATCAGGAAAATCCATTTCACCCGTGCCAAACCCACATCTATCATTCTGCTGCCGCTTTTTTATCCTTTTATTTACCTGTCGAATTGGATTGCTTACCGCCGGAACCTCCGAAAAAACAGCAACTTCGATATCGAAACCAAAAAAGAAGTTTACGGCGAAATCTTTAAATTAGCAATTAGTCTCAAGATACTGATTGGCGGAGATTTGATGGTGGAATTTGAGAAGGAAATGGGTTTCAAAAATGTTGAAAGACACCTGAAAAACCGACACAAAGAGTTTGGAATCACATGACATTTGGCTATTGGATACGTGTTATTACATACATCTAATTTTCTGTCTTTCTCATTACAGAATTCACAGAAGCACGCACCTGGATCGTTAAAAAAGAGATGAAATATACTTCATCGCTTAAGGATCGTTATCTTGGTTGCAGCGCTGCTAACACCCGATTGAACCCGACAAGTATAAACTCCTGCCGGCAAACCCGTTCCGTCAAAACGGAACGTGTGTAATCCGGCTGTCTGGTTGTTATTGGCAAGTACTTTTATCAATTTGCCATAAATATCATACAGTGCAATCTCTACCCGGCTACTTTCTGGATTTCGGTATCTTACAGTCACTTCATCCGAAGCCGGATTTGGAAATACAGACACATCTATTTTTGCCTCCATTGCTTTTTCGTCTATTCCTACAAACCAAGGATCGATACGTGTATAGTACACATCCTGCTCACCATTAAGCGTGTTGGCCCAGGCCAGATGAGCACAACAGTCATCTGAGACCATATGGAAATAGTCACCCATTTTTTGCTGATTAGGCCACCCATCGTGTGGATCGAACAATTCGGATACCCGTTCATTGGCGGAAAATGTCTGTCCGCCATCCACCGAATAACTATAATATAAAGAAGATTCATAGGATCCGGGTATAGCATCCCTTGTATCCAGCCATACCACATCAATACGACCGTTTGGTGCTACCGATAAAGTACCGAACCACTGCCAGTTATCAGCACGCTCGTCATCATTAACGCGGACAGGCGAGCTCCATGTTTCTCCTCCATCGGTGCTTCTGACCAGCATCACATCCTGTGGATCAGAACCAAACGGGTTAACGGAGCAGAGTATATAAATATTTCCGCGGTCCGGGCCCACAGACATGTCTGCCGTAACCCATACCTGTCCGAGTAAACCTCCTGGATTTGGGCCACTGCCGTTGCCTCCACCAAAACCACCTCCCAAATCAACAACTTTATAATTCTGCCAAAAAATCATTTCATCGGGATTCTGGGCATTATATGATTTTGAGAAGATAAAGCCCTCCCATGAAACACCCGCAACGTACACTTCACCTTCGGGACCAACAGCTACCGTGCCTAGCCTCGGGTCTCCCATAACAAAGACACAGTCCTCGTAAGATGCGCCACCATCTGTAGAACGCGTAAAAAAGTCAGGGTAACAAATACTGTATGAAGAAGTCCAGTTGGAATAAATATTATCCGAGCCAATCCCTTCCGTGCGGTCAATATTCATCCACTGCTTATCCCCTCCCTGTGCATAGGTACCTTCATCCCATTCCTCAATTTGTTCGTCCATTATAAACACGTGGCACCAATAATTATCCTGGAAGTCTGTTGTTAAGCTGTTGTAGTATATGTTACCGTATTTATCATAACTCAGTACTGGGTCCGACCGGAAAACACCCGGCTCGATAACTCCCGGAAATGTCCAACTCTCACCGCCATCCAATGTATAGGCATAACCAGCCTGCCTGAAATTACTACTAGCATGATCAAACTGTCTCCACCCAATGACCATCTTATCAGGGTTTGCCGGATCAATGGCAATAGATGGTTCGTTTGCAGCATCGTCTTCTATATTTTCTCCGTCTTCATCAACATTCACCTGGGTGGTAAAGAAAAAACTTCCCCGGTTGCGGTAAGCAGGGCTTCTCCCCTGCTCCGGTTGCAACTCCGGAATATATGCGTCATCCGGAACCTCATGATGAATTGTAAGTTCATAGTTATTTGACTGTTTCGTTTTCTGGGCTGCAGTGTCATTTGGCATAAGGAAAAACAGCACTGCCGACAGCAAGATGGAACCTGTACTTTTAAAATAAATCATGTGAACTTTTTTTTGGTTATTAATGGTTACGTTGCAATTATCCGTAAAAATAATTAATTTTTGCGTGTATTAAAAACAGTTTTTGTAAAAAAAAGTTCCTGACATATAAATCAAAAAAACCACACAATTAAACAACTGTGTGGGTTTTTGTCTTCAGGTGATGGTTATTAGTTCTTAAAAATGAACTTATCACCTTGCACATCAATAATGATCTTTTTGTCGCTGCTCACCTCGCCAGCCAGGATCATTTTTGAAAGCTCGTTAAGCACCTCCCTCTGAATGACCCGCTTTAACGGCCGGGCACCAAACTGCGGATCGTAACCCATCTCAGCCAGTTTATCAATGGCTTCATCGGTAATCTGGATCCGAATACTGTTCTTTTCCAGCATTTTCTGCACTGTCCGGAACATCAGCCCGACGATATCATGGATCTCATCTTTATCCAGCGGTGTAAACATAATGATCTCATCGATGCGGTTCAGGAACTCGGGCCTGATGGTCTTCTTCAGAAGATCCATAACCTGTTTCCTGGTATTTTCCACGATCACCTCCTTATTCGTGTCAGTAAGCCTTGAAAAATTCTCCTGGATAATATGCGAGCCGATGTTAGAGGTCATGATGATGATCGTATTCTTAAAATCGACTGTTCTTCCTTTGTTATCCGTCAGCCTGCCGTCATCAAGTACCTGCAACAATACATTAAACACATCGGGATGTGCTTTCTCTATCTCATCCAGCAGGATCACCGAATAAGGTTTTCTCCTTACGGCTTCAGTCAGCTGCCCGCTTTCATCGTATCCTACGTATCCGGGAGGAGCTCCGATCAGCCGCGACACTGAATGACGTTCCTGGTATTCCGACATATCTATCCGCACCATAGCATTTTCGTTGTCGAACAGGAACTCGGCCAAAGCTTTTGCCAACTCCGTTTTTCCAACACCCGTGGTTCCAAGGAAGATAAACGATCCGATCGGCCTTTTCTCATCCTGAAGTCCTGCCCTGCTCCGCCGGATGGCATCCGAAACCGCCTGAATAGCCAGATCCTGCCCGACCACACGCTGGTGCAACTCATCTTCGAGTTTCAGCAGTTTCTCACGCTCACTCTGCAGCATCCTGTTAACGGGTATGCCCGTCCATTTCGATACAACTTCGGCCACTTCTTCTGCACTCACTTCTTCGTTGATCATCGGGCTGTCGCCTTGCATTTCCTCTAACTGGATTTTATATTTTTCCACAGCCTCTTCTGCCTCCTTGATCTTTCCATAGCGTAATTCGGCAACTTTGCCAAAATTACCTTCACGCTCAGCCCGTTCGGCTTCGAGTTTATAATCTTCAACCAGCTTCTTGTTATTCTGTATTTTCTCCACCAGATCTTTCTCGGCTTGCCATTTTGACCTTAAGTTGCTGCGCTGGTCATTCAGGTTGGCTAACTGTTCGGAGATCGTCTTCAGTTTCTGCTTGTCATACTCACGCTTAATGGCCTCTTTCTCGATCTCCAGTTGCCTGATCTTACGTTCCACGGTTTCCAGTTCTTCGGGCA
>DGOT01000273.1:0-982 GCA_002389465.1 Bacteroidales bacterium UBA4459
GCAAAAATTATTTTTTGTGATTTTGGAAATGATTCCACCACTTGTACGGCATTACCCGAAGTACAAACAACATCGGTAACTGTTTTAATGGCCGCTGACGTATTAATGTAAGATATGACTATATGATCCGGATGTTTTTCTTTAAACGCCACAAATCTATCGAGAGGGCATGAGTCGGCCAGTGAGCATCCTGCTTCCATATCAGGTAACAGTACTTTTGTATCAGGATTGAGCATTTTAGCTGTTTCGGCCATAAAGTGTACGCCGGCAAAAACAATTATCTTTGCTTTAGCTTCCGAAGCTTTTTGTGCCAGCCCCAGACTGTCGCCAATAAAATCGGCAATATCCTGGATTTCGGGAACCTGATAATAATGCGCCAGAATTACAGCGCTTTTTTCTTTTTTAAGATCGTTTATTTTATCGATGAAATTCATTATCAACAATAAGGTCTTTATATATTTTATTTAATTAAATAGTATAATAATAATAATATACTGTTAGTTTGTTTGAATAAATAATGCAATTAAATTTTGAATTGTAACAAACACTGATTTATCAACAAGTTAATGACATTTTGTAACCATATATAGTTTTAATAATTAGTTATTTAGTTAATTCATTAACATAACTTATATTTAGTATACAGTGCAAAAATAATGCTGTATTTTATTTAAAAAAATTGTTCATTTCCGGTAACAACTATTCATAAAAATCGTAAAAATGATGAACGCGCGGTAAATCAATTAACAAGCTGTTCATAAGCTCGTATTTATCACCAAAATTTGAACAAACTTACACAGATATTAACAAAAACTTATGGATAAGTTTTAAAAAACTGGTAATTAGTCTTATAAATCAAAATCAAATAAACAGTATTTTTAGTAAAATACTCTGAATCAACGAAAAGAAAATGAATAATAAATTTAACTAATTTTGCTTTTTCATAATTATCAACAATGAATAAACGTGGCAGGATTATAGC
>DGOT01000273.1:1089-4237 GCA_002389465.1 Bacteroidales bacterium UBA4459
CATCCGCTGGCACATGCCATAAACGAAAAAACATATGCAACCGGGATTATTATGTGCGGAAGCGGCAACGGAGCACAAATTACAGCCAATAAATATAAGTATGTGCGCGCAGCTTTATGCTGGAATGAAGAACAGGCCAGATTAGCGCGGGAACATAACGACGCCAATGTTATGTCGTTACCGGGAAGATTCATCTCTTTCGAACAAGCCTGGCAGATGGTCAAAATATTTCTTACTACACAATTTGAGGGTGGCAGGCATGAACGCAGGGTTAAAAAAATCTCACAACTTTTAAAATAAAATGCCGGTGAAAGCTTCTGCTGAGAAAAAATTATTTTTAAGTGCTTCCGAAAAAGTGGGGTTTGACAAAACACACAGAAAAAAAATAAACTTCAATATTTCCAGGTACAATGCTGCGGTAGCTGAGGGTGAAAAATTATATTCAAATCTTGACCTGGCGAAGGAAAGAGCCGGATATTTAAAATACAAGGTTATTAATGAACTGGATAAATACCTTATTGAATTTGAAGATAATTTTCTAAAAAACGGAGGAAAAATTATTTGGGCCCGGGATGCTGCGGAAGCACTTAAAGAAATCACCGGAATTCTAGAAAGAAAAAAGGCAAAAAGTGTTGTCAAATCTAAATCGATGACAACGGAAGAGATAGAATTGAACGAGGCTCTTGATAAAAAGGAGATCGAAGTGGTAGAAACAGATTTGGGTGAATTTATTGTGCAGCAGGCAGGCCAAAAACCTTATCACATTGTTACTCCGGCCATGCATTTATCCAAAGAGGATGTTGCGGCCCTATACCATGAAAAATTTCAAACGAAAGAAAATCTGACACCTGAGGAATTAACTTTATATACAAGAAAAATACTCAGGAAAAAATTCATCAATGCCGATGTTGGTATAACAGGGGCTAACTTTTTAATTGCCGACCTGGGCGGAATTGCCATAACCGAAAATGAAGGAAACGCCTTTTTATCGGTATCCTTTCCCAAAACCCATATAGCCATTGTTGGTATTGAAAAAATCATTCCTTCCTTAAAAGACATAGATCTGTTTTGGCCGTTATTGGCAATCCATGGTACCGGACAGCATATAACGGTTTATAATTCCATAATAACAGGTCCGAGAAAAGAAGGGGAAAAAGACGGGCCTGAAGAAATGTATCTGGTACTGCTGGACAACGGAAGAAGCAGGTTATTGGCAAAAGAAAGGCAACGGCAGGCGTTGAGTTGTATCCGCTGCGGTGCCTGTTTAAATGCATGCCCTGTATATAAAACCATTGGAGGACATACGTACAACACAACATACAGCGGACCAATTGGAGCAGTGATTACCCCTTACCTGAAAGATTTTAAAACATACAAGCATCTGAGTTTTGCTTCATCATTGTGCGGTAAGTGTACCACCGTTTGTCCGGTGAAGATCCCGCTGCACGAGTTGTTGTTGGTTAATCGTAATGAGGCTGTTAAAAGCGGTGATGTGGCTTGGAATGAAAGAAAGGGGATGAAATGGGCTACCAGGGCCTTTACGTCCAGAAAAATGATCAACATACTGTCGGGAAAAGCCAAAAACAGGCTGGCAGGCGCGGTGGCTACAAAAAGCTGGGGAAAAAGAAGAGTGTTTCCTAAAATAGCCGATAAGTCGTTCAACGAACTCTGGAAAGAAAAAGATGCTGATAAATAAAAAAGAGGGCTTTTGCCCTCTTTTTTTGTTACGAATATAATCTACTAATTCACCAATATTTTCTTGTAAACGGTTGAAGCGTTTCCGGCTTTATCGGATAAGATTACACGTACAAAGTAAACACCCCTTTCAATGTTCGTATCAAGAACAATATCATTCATGTTAAATACACTTTCATAAACAAGCTGTCCCAGCTGATTTACAATTTCTACTTTACTGATTAACAAGTCGCTTGATAAAGTAAACCGACCGGTATTCGGATTCGGATAAATATTTAACGAAGCATCGGCTGCATTTGAATTAAAAATTCCCACACAATTATCTATAAAGATAGAATCTGTTACTGTATTTTCACAGCCGTTTTCATCGGTATATGTATAGGAAACAACATTCCAGCCCAACGGAGCTTCTTCGGGTGAAAAGACGCCATCTTCCGTAACAGCAATGCCGGTGTATGTGCCGCCTTCCGGTGTTGCCGTTAACTGAACCGCTGGTTCCTGCTGGTTACAGAGTTCTTCCGGCCAGTCGCCCAGTGTGATTTCAGGCAGTGGATTTACCGTTACCGTTACCTCTCCGTTCACTACCTGTTCACCATCGCTTACTTCAACCATGTAAGCTGTTGTTTCTTCAGGAGTCACAACAGGATTTTGTTCGTCCGAGATAAATCCTTCCGGGTCAGATGTCCAGCTAAACGTATAAGTTCCACTGCCGCCCGAAGCATCGGCAGTTAACTGGCTCGTTTCACCGAAACAAATAACTTCCGGTGACGCAGAAACGTCTGCACTTACAAGGTCCAGGGTATTGATAAAATCATCTTTTGTAATCAAATTGGTTCCACCCGGACCTGTTACGGTAAGGGTAACATCAAAATAATCTTCATCGGTATATATATGTTCAGGATTTTGATCGGTTGAAGTTTCTCCGTCACCAAAGTCCCAAAGCCATGAATCGACAGGTTCTTCCGTTAAATCGGTAAAATTAACCGTCAGCGGAACGGCTCCATATGTCTGATCGGCCATAAAGTCGGGCTCCGGAACAGGTTCTGTCACCGTAATATAATTTTCTTTAATTTCTGTATCGGTTCCGCCGGGACCTGTTACGGTAAGCGTAATGGTATATGTTCCGGGATTTGAGAACAGATACACAGGGTTTTGCAGTCCTGACCATCCCCCTTCAAAATCCCATTCCCAGGTATCGATAACGCTGGTTGAAAGATCGGTGAAATGAACATTCAGCGGCGCAGGGCCCTCGGTAACATCGGCTGTAAAATCGGCCTCCGGAGCAGGAGGCAATGGAATTACCTCGATGTAATCGGTAATTGTATATGTGTCTGTTCCGTAAGGTCCGTTAACGGTTAAACTAACCGTATAAAGACCTGTCTGGTCGTAAATATGTACCGGGTTTTGATCCGTAGAAGTTTCACCGTCTCCAAAATTCCAGTCCCACGTATCG
>DGOT01000047.1:0-11856 GCA_002389465.1 Bacteroidales bacterium UBA4459
GCTCTCCGCTTTAAATTCACTTTTCAGCAATTCGTTCATGATCACCTCATGAATATAATTCCGTTCCGATTCTCCAGGTACAATACAGTCTATCCCCATGGCACTTAAACGTGTTTGATAAAAATCCATTTCCATCGTTTGTTTTGTTCCGAGCAAACCTACTTTACGGATTCCTTTTTTCAGGATCTCATTCCCCGTAGCATCGGCAATATGTACCATAGGCAGGCCTGTCAGTTCCCGTATCTCGTCAAAGGCCATATGCGTGGTATTGGCACACAGAGCCAGCCCCTTAACTTTCGCCGATTTTAATCTCTCCGCAGCTTCCATAAGCAGCCACCTGAGCCCTGCTATATCGTTGGCCCGGTTACACATATCAATATCCCCGTAATTTAACGAGTACAATACGCAATGGGCAAAATTCAGTCCACCAAGCCTTTGGTTCGTGATCTCATTGATCAACCTGTAGTATTCAACACTCGAAACCCATCCTGTTCCGCCAATCAATCCTATTGTTTTCATAACATGCCATTTTGTAGATCATTTACCCGTAAAATTACGACAATTCAGCTAAATCCGTTTCCTCGCCGTCAACTTTAACTATTTCCATAACTTTGCATGGAACATATACACATTTGATGATACTTATTATCGACAGCGGTTCGACAAAAACACATTTTGCGTTGCTTGACAGCGATGGAACTTATAAAGAATTCGCCAGCAAAGGCTTTAACCCTTACTATTACGACAAAGATGATTTTTATAATTTACTGAGGGATGAGCTGTACCAGAAAATTAAAGGAAACAGGGTTGACCGGATTTATTATTACGGAGCCGGCTGCTCATCAGAAGCCAACTGCACCCTGGTAGAACAGACCCTTTCCCTCTTCTTTCCTTCGGCAGAGATACTGGCGGAACACGACTTGTATGGCGCTGCCCTGGCCCTTTGCGGAAATAATAAAGGGATCGCCTGCATTTTAGGCACCGGTTCCAATTCGTGCCTATGGGATGGCGAACATACCATTGAAAACGTGCCTTCACTGGGCTATATGCTCGGCGATGAGGGCAGCGGGACTTACCTGGGAAAGATCACGCTTACCGCTATCCTCTCCGGCGAGGCGGATGCGGACATTGCCAGAGCATTTTACAGGGAATATAAGTTGACTTTCTCCGAGACACTGGAAAAAGTCTACCGCAAACCTTATCCCAACCGCTTTCTTTCATCCATCAGTTTGTTTATCCATAGCCACATAGAAAACCCATGGTGTCAAAAAATGGTACGGCAGAACTTCTGCGATTTTATAGAGAAACAGGTTTCAAAATATACGGATTATCAGGCTACTTCTGTTTCTTTTATCGGTTCGGTAGCTTTTTATTTTCAGGATATACTGGAAGCTGTACTTGACGAATACAATATCAGCCTGGGAAAAATCTTTAAAGAACCTATGAGCGGACTGGTTGTGTACCATGCAGAAAAAAGGGATTAAAACTATTTACAGATCAAATCTCCCCTTCTAAATAATCCATTACATTTTCTGCAAGATTTTCTTTTGTTGCATTAAACCATCTGATTTCTTTATCCTTTTTAAACCATGTCATCTGCCGTTTGGCATAACGGCGGGTGTTGGTTTTAATCTTTTCTTTGGCTTCTTCCAGTGATATTTCACCATCAAAGTATTTAAAAATTTCTTTAAACCCAACTGTGTTTAAGGCATTCAGGTGCTTTTGGGGATAAACCGTGCGTGCTTCTTCCAGCCATCCCTGTTCAAACATCAATTCTGTACGCTTATTTATTCGTTCGTTCAGCAAGCTGCGTTCTATATCCAGTCCGATTTTAGCGATACCAAAATCTTTTGATTTCGGTTTATTCTTCCTTAGTGATGTATAGGTTGTACCTGTTTGCAGACATACCTCTATAGCCCGCAACAAACGCTTGGGGTTGTTCAGGTCAACTATCTGATAATACTCAGGATCGAGTTCTTTCAGCTTATGTTTCAGTGGCTCTATCCCTTCCTTTTCGTACAGAGTATTTAAGTCGCGACGTATTCCCGGGTCGGGATCAGGCAGTGAATCTATTCCTTCGCACACAGCATTAATATACAAACCGGAACCGCCTACCATGAGCATCTGCCGGTGATGCCTGAATTTATCCTCCAGCAAATACAGTACATCCTGCTCAAAGCGGGCAACATTGTAATCGTCCACAACCGACAGTTGTCCTACAAAATGGTGCCGAATTCCGGCTAACTGCTCCTCATCCGGTGCGGCGGTACCTATTGGGATTTCTTTATAAAACTGCCGGGAATCTGCCGAGATGATCTCAGTATGTAACCTGGCAGCCACTTCAATGGCAAGACCGGTTTTACCCGATGCCGTTGGCCCGACCAATACGATAAGCGTATTTTCGTTGCCAGCCAAACTATTCTTTTTCAGGATTCTTCACCAGTTTTTTCACTTTCAGCCCCTCTTTTTCGGCCAGTTGAAGCAGGTATTTATATGCCTCTTCGTAATTGTTCGCGATCTTACCGTCCAGGATAGCTTCCCTGATCACCGATTTCAAATCGCCTATTTTTTTTGACGGTTTCAGATCGAATGTCTCCATGATCACCTCTCCGCTTACGGGAGGTTGCCAGTTTCTGATGCGGTCCTTTTCTTCTACCTCGTTCAGTTTCTTACGCACCAGTTCAAAGTTCTTCATGTACCTCTTCACCCGTGCATCATTCTTTGAAGTGATGTCGGCCTCGCACAACATCATCAGATCGTCAATATCATCACCTGCATCAAAGAGCAACCTTCTTATAGCCGAGTCGGTTACATGGTCCTCGGAAAGCACAATAGGTCGTAAATGCAGCTGTACCATTTTCTGAACATACCGCATCCGCTCGTTCATCGGGAGTTTTAGGAACTTGAAAATGCGCGGCACCATTTTGGCGCCGATAAATTCATGACCGTGGAACGTCCATCCCACTTTCGGGTCGTATCTTTTGGTCACAGGCTTGGCGATATCGTGCAGCAGTGCACTCCACCTCAGCCACAGATTATTGGTCTTTCGTGCCAGGTTATCCAGCACATCCAGCGTGTGATAAAAATTATCCTTGTGGGCATTCCCGTTGATCACTTCCACTCCTTTCAACTCCCCAAACTGGGGGAAGATGATTTTCAACAAGCCTGTGTCTTCTAATAATAGAAAACCTTTAGACGGTTTATCCGACAATATAATCAGGTTCAACTCATCAAGTACCCGCTCATTAGAAACGATCTTTATCCGGTTTTTATTCCGGCCGATAGCCCTGTACGTGTTCTTTTCGATCTCAAAATCAAGCTGAGTCGAGAACCTGATAGCACGCATCATTCTTAGCGGGTCATCAGAAAAAGTTAGATCAGGATCAAGCGGCGTTCTGATGACCCTGTCGTTCATATCATCCAAACCGTTAAACGGGTCCAGCAGCCGCCCATAGTCTTTTTTCTGCAAGCTTATGGAAAGTGCGTTGATCGTAAAGTCTCTTCTTTTCTGGTCGTCATCCAGCGTACCGTCTTCAACCAGTGGTTTTCGCGAGTCTCTCCTGTATGATTCTTTACGCGCCCCAACAAACTCCAGTATCCATTCATCCTTCCGCACCATCGCCGTTCCGAAATTTTTAAAATATTTTGCCTGCACACCGCTCCCCATTTTAGCAGCCACCTTTCGTGCAAAGGCAATACCGCTGCCCAGCACCACAAAATCAATATCTTTCGAAACTCTTTCCAGAATCAGATCACGCACGTAACCGCCAATAACAAAAACCTTTGTATTGGTTTCAAATCCTACGTCCGATACGATCCGGAAGAATTCCTGATGCAGTTTGTCGGCTAAATTTTCCATTAGGGCAAAAGTAGTAAAGAATATGGAAGTAATTTCTATAGAAAGTTATCCGAATTTATTAAAAACTATTAGTTTCAATCCCACGGCTTTGTATATTTGTTGACTTAATTTTAACCCCGCAAACAAAAAATAAATATGGCAAAAAGAACAATTGTAGCTTTACCCGGCGACGGCATAGGAAAAGCCGTTCTGGACGAAACGATCCGCGTGCTGAATGCCGCAGGATTTGATGCTGAATATATTGAAGGTGACATAGGCTGGGAATTTTGGACTACAGAAGGCAATCCACTCCCCCAGCGCACCATCGATCTGATTGAAAAACATAAGATCGCACTGTTTGGCGCCATCACTTCCAAACCTAAAGATGCCGCTTTTAGTGAGCTGGCTCCCGAATTACAGAAAGAAGGGCTTGTTTACTCCTCCCCAATCGTTGGCCTGCGCCAGCACTTTAACCTCGACATATGTATGCGCCCATGCCATACATACAAAGGCAACCCGTTAAATTTCATCCGCCGCGGTGCCGATGGTGGTGTTGAAGAGCCCCTGGTGGATGTGGTTATCTTTCGCCAAAACACGGAAGGATTATACGGTGGCGTTGAATGGTCGAACCCACCCGAGAAAGTTTATGACGCCCTGATGACCCACCCGAAGTTTGTGAAGAATTTCGGTAACACACCAAAAGAAGATATCTCGGTATCTACGCGTATTTTCACGAAAAAAGCTACCGAGCGCATCCTGAGGGGTGCTTTTGAGCATGCTAAAGATTTCGGTTATAAGTCGGTTACCGTATGCGAAAAACCCAATGTGATCCGCGAGACATCCGGCATGATGTATAAAATGGCGCAAGAGATGCAGAAAAAGGATTACCCAGACATTGAATTGTGGAATACCAATATAGATGCCCAGATGATGTGGCTTACCAAGAACCCGGAAGATTATGGTGTGATCGTGGCAGGGAACATGTTCGGCGACATTGTTTCGGACGGTTTTGCCGGACTGATCGGAGGACTCGGCTTTGCCTGCTCGGCCCAGTTTAATCCTGATTCGGGTATCGGTGTTTTTGAACCGACACATGGATCTGCTCCCAAATATGCCGATTATGAAACGTCCATTGTCAACCCGATTGCTATGATCGAGTCGGCATGTATGATGCTCGATTTTATCAATGAAAAGGACAGGGCAACAAAGATCAGAAAAGCCGTTGCTGAAATAATTAGCGAGGGGAAGGTGCGTACCTACGATATGATGAAGATGCGCGGCCGTGCCGATGTAGTTGAACAAGGCGCCGCCTCAACAAAGGAGATGGCTGATGCCGTGATTGCGAAACTATAATTGAATAGTGATTAGTGATTGGTGAATAGTGATTACAAGAAAACTATGGAGAATGATGATCTGATTTTATTTGAAGATCAATCGGAGTACAAAAGGGTTAATCTTGAAAAAAGATTAATTCTGTTTGCTTTGCAGATAGATGACCTTTGTGCGAAAATCCATAATACCAGGCTTGGTAATTATATTTCCGATAACATGGTCAGGTCGAGCGCTTCGTCAGCATTTAATTACGGTGAGGCACAAAGCGCGGAATCAAAAAAAGACTTCATCCATAAAATGAAGGTCTGTTTAAAAGAATTAAGAGAATGCTTTGTAGGTTTAAAGTTCATTAAATATGGTAGTTTTAAAACAGACAAGGAAATTGCTATAAAGCTTTATCAGGAAAACAATGAATTGATTTCTATCTTTGTCAGGAGTATTCAAACAGCAAGAGGAAATAACAGATAAACTAAACTTCACTAATCAATAATCCCTATTCACAAATCACAAATCAAATAAATACGTCATGAATAAAGAAGTATTAACTCTCTGGCCCGAACTGGAGTGGATCGAGAATGAAAATCTTCGTGAGAAAACAGCCCGCACCTGGGAAATGGCATTGGAACGGAGTGTTCTGTCACCCGATGATCTGAACCGTATCCCTTTTACTTTACTAGTGGGCCCTGATTTGAAAGTTACCTTTATGGATCACAAAAGGTCGGTGGTCCATATTGCCCGGGATGCAGGCAATAAAATAAACGAAATGTATCATGGCGAGCTTCCGGTAAATATGGACGTGCTCATTGCAGGAGCCATCCTGGCTGATGTTGGCAAACTACTGGAATATATTCTGGACGACAACGGAAACGCTGTCCAGGGTACTTATGGCAAATATCTACGGCATCCTTTTTCGGGTGTCAGTCTGGCTGAAGAAGCCGAAGTACCTGCCGAAGTCTGCCACATCATCGCCACACATGCCGGCGAAGGAAACATGGTAAAACGGACGACAGAGGCGTATATCGTACACCATGCCGATTTTATGACCTTTTTACCGTTTAAAGAACGACTCATAGTAGAATAAGATATGGATCTGCTTCTACTGGCACTAGCCCCGGTTTTAATTATACTTTTTTATGTTTATGTTAAAGACAAGTATAATAAAGAGCCGCTCCATCTGCTGTTCAAGTCGCTTTTACTGGGTGCTCTAATCACTATTCCGGTAGTGTCTATTGAAGGGGTGTTAGCAGCCGTATGGCAGGGTGAGTTTACGATAGTTCACGCAGGTTATACTGCCTTTGTTGTAGCCGGACTGACGGAAGAACTGTTCAAATTTATCGTGTTGTACTGGCTCATATGGAAACAAAAAGAATTTGATGAGAAGTACGATGGTATCGTATATGCTGTTTTTATTTCTTTAGGATTTGCGGCCGTAGAGAACGTTTTGTATGTACTGGAATACGGTGCGCAAACAGGTTACCTAAGAGCTTTCACTGCGGTTCCTGCCCATGCCTTTTTCGGTGTGGTGATGGGCTTTTATTTTGCCCTAGCCAAATTTGTGCCCGGTAAAAGATCCATAAATTTATTTAAGGCCCTGCTGATTCCGGTAATTTTACATGGCTTTTACGACTTCATCCTGATGTCGGAACACGAAACACTCATGCTGCTGTTTGTTCCGTATATGATCTGGATGTTCTTTTTTGCGAAGAAAAAGATGAAAGACATAAAGCCAGTAAAAAAGTTTGTCTTACCTTCAGATACTTTTGTTGACGACTAAAGCAAAATAGTCGTTCTCCAGCGGAAGGTATCCGTGCTCATAACAGAAATAGTACACTTTCCCTTCTTTTGTTTTATAAATATGGGTAAAATATTTAAAGTCGAAGCCTTTGGACTGAAGCATCTGTTTTTTCACTTTGGCTTTTCCCTCGGGGGTCAGATCTTTGAGGATGCGCCTATTTTTCCGTAACGTGTGGTTCACGTTGCGCATGTAAGTTGTTTCGTCTTTGTTGAGGCGGTTGTTGTATGTATTCCGGCATTGGTCGGAGCAGAATTTCTTATCAACCCGTCCCATTAGCCGGGTTCCGCATTCAAGGCAGTATTTATCTTCCATATGCCGGTTTTTTCTCAAAATTAAAAAAAATCCGCCTCACCCGAATACGGAAAGTGGACTTTAATTTTTAATACTCCGGTGCTTAATTCTTTATAAGCCGCAAAGCAGCCTGCGCATTACTACCGGCTACTCTGACAAAATAAATGCCTCCGGGCAACTCCGACAAATCAATCCTTTCGGACATGGACGTGCTTTCTTTATAGATTATCTGCTGGCCTGTAATACTTACAATACTGAGTTCCGAATTAACAGGCAGATCAACCTGAACAAAAGATGTTGCCGGGTTCGGATAAATTTTTATCTGTTCTTTCAACTGGTTATCAGTAATCCCAACAGTTGTCACATGATAAGTTGTATCTGTCATATAGATCAGGTCGCCCGAATTTTGCCCGTTACCATTGGCAGCATTCACGGCTGCATAAAAAACAACCTCATCAGGAATGTCGGCAGGGGCTGTCCAGTTGACACTCCACATAATCCCGTGACCTACAGGATCAAGTCCATCGGAAGTATGTGTTACCGAATGATCGTTATATATCAGCTTGGTTCTCACTTCATCAGTGATGGTATACGTACCCACCTTGGTGTCACCTGACTCTGCCGTTAGCTCAAAGCCGAATTTTATGGCATTCATGTCGTTTGCCGTTAATGTCAGCGTGTAGGTTTCTCCCGGAACATAACCACTCTCAGGGATGTCGGAGGTGATCCATCCTTCAGTTTCAACAGAAGCAAAAGATGTGTGGCACTGCGTACAGTTTCTATTGTCCATAAAAGACCCTGTGTACCCACCCGGACTGCCTGTATGGTAACTATACAACATAAAAATAGCGGGCAAAATTAAAAGAAGCAAATACGTGTAATTTTTCTTCATAGCGTTTTCTTTTTTTAATGAAATAAATTTCATTACCAGACGGACAAAACCGGAAATCCTTACAAAGAATTTTTGTTATTATTCATCAGTAACTTTTTTAAGAATCTGTACAGCTACAACCCTGTTCCCGTTAAATGCAGGGATCAGCACAATCCTTTTTTCCGGAATATAACCCAGATCAGCCGTCTGATCTTTACCAGATTTATTATACAGGACGATTTTCTCACCTGGGCTGGCTATGAGTATCCTTCCCTCCCAGTTTGAGATGATATATTTATTGTTCCCATACAAGACCAATCCATCTACAGGCCCTGTATCATCAACAATTGTTTTGACATTTTTCGTATTCAGATTAACTCTTAAAATACTGTTCTTTGCACCCACAGCTATAAGGTCATTTTTTAACAACAACATCCCGTTCGGATTAACCAGTAACTCATCCTCCAGCCATACCTCTGCGCGGCCGTCTTTAAGCATGAATAATTTATTCGACTGCATATCCGAAATATAAGCCGTCCCGTCAGAAGTTACAACGATATCGTTCAGAAAAACAGCTCCTACCACCTTTACAGTTGTTACTATTTTGGCGTCGCGGATACTGATAATATGCACCTTATCAATATCTGTTACGAATAATGAATCATGCCAGACAGCCATCCCTTTGGGGGCATCCATACCGACAACCCATTTCATGGCAACGATTTCCCCTGTCGTGTCCATTAACGAAATAAAGCCATTACCGTCTTTACTCTGAGGTTTACCGTTGATATTGGACACATAAATCTGATTTGTTTGCTCGTTGTACCAAACCGATTCGGGTGTTTTCAGGACTCTTTCGGTACTCCACACCTTTTGGATCACCTGGGCATTCAGGCCGATAAAACACACGGAGAACACAACGAGAAAGAAGAGTTTTTTCATTTCTTTGACGACTTAAATTTGAACGATTCAATCCTTAAAAATACAATTTTTTTGATCTCAGCAGGCAATGGAATATCATTTGTCGCGCACAACGAAAACAGCAGAGCCAAAAGCTTTTTTTCCGTTTTCACTTATCCCTCTGACAATCACTTCGTACTCGCCGGGGTCATCACTACAGAAAAAGCTTACCGTCACTCCGTCTTTACCGACCATCGTCTCAGGCTCCCAAAACAACAGATTTCTGAAATCAGGAAATCTCTTATCCTTTTCCCGATGTTCAGGAGGTGCGTAGGTAACCTGATTTTCCATTGCCTGAAATTCCAGAAAAGTTGAAGAGGCGGGCAACACCATACCGGCAAAGTTATTTGTAGTAGTTTCCAGGAATACAATTCCGCGGAATATATGCTCCCCGTAAGCATAAGTGCTGTTCATAACCGATATTCGATTTATCAGTTCGGGACTAATTTTCAACAATTCGTTCACGTTAAATACGGGCAGGTCGTCAAGCAATATCAGAGGATTACCATATGACTGGTTTGTTTTCTTATCCAGAACTACCAGCGAAAAATCATCTCCCTTCCTGGCAACTCTCACAAAAGGCACAATTTCATTGATCACATCCTTCAGCGTGGGAAAAGGGATATAATCATCCAGTAGGATAGATTCATCCGGTTCCGGAAAACGAATGGCTTTTTGCTTACCTAGTGTGACAGAAGTATCCTTTTCGACAAAATACTCTTTCACCTGTGCATTTACATATAAATCTTCAATAAACCGGCGTGTCGATGTATCCAATATAAGCGGTGCTGCATAGAATGATGGGAAGTCTCGCACAAAATCACTGTTTACCAGAATCTCCAGATCATCATCCTGTTTATTGCCAATACAGAGGTACAGACTTTGCAAACCACATATATGCTTGAGTGAGAAAAAAAACTCACCCTGTTGATTTGTCGTGTATACATGCAGTTGCGGATTGTTGCCCAATACGGCGATATACACGTCACAGTAAGGTTCGGGGATCCCTGTCTTACTGTTTGTTACTTCTCCCCTGATCGTTATTCCGCGTGTTTCAGGCAGCCACTCTTTCTCCATATCCTTGTGAAGTGGCTCCAACGCCAACCTGCCAGACTGCAAATTGTTATCAAATATCCATAAAACAGCTTCCATTTGTTGTAGAAAGGAGCTGTCGTTCATTAATTTATCATCGAGATATGTAGGCAACAGTTGGGGGTTTTCAATAATGAAAACAGGCAACTCATGCAAGTTGTTTTCATATGTTCCTTTCTTTACCACTGATACCGAACAGGTTAAATCCTCGTCAGATTCAGTGTGCATTGCCACTTCCACTTTACCGCGTACTTTATGGATGTTTTGCGAAGTAGAAACGAAAATCTTCTCCGGTTCATCAGGCAATTGCAGCACATGCTTCGCCTGTATAACTGCCCCTTCAGCATCTTCCAAAACCAGATAGATTATTTTTTCCCGGGACAGGTCGTGATCTAAGCCGAACTCGTGCCACTTACCGTCTGCCGGAACATCGAAAGTACAACAACTTAACAGATGACTGTTATAAACAGTAATCCTGGATAGCCCGTCAGGAGCCGGGTTCTGTTCGGGCAGACGCACGTTCACCTTGCCAGATGATCCCTTCCATAAGAAATCAAACGTATCTTTATTTTTTCCCACAGGGATAGGTGCCCTGACTGTATCACCATTCTTCAACAGGACCTCGGCAAAATAATCGAGCGAGTCCTGCCTGTTTATTTCAGATACGCCCAATCCGTTTGGATAAAGTTCCACCTGCCCGGCAACACGTCCATCCTGATCAACAATATTTATTTCCCTTACCTTTTTCACAATGCCCGGATGAACATGCAACACCACCTTGTCAGCCGCATCCCTACTATCCAATGGATACACTTTCAACTGCCAGTCGGGTTTTTTCTTGTAGCCTGTCAGGGGGACTGCAGGATTGATTATTGTGATCAGCTTATTGACAAAGAGGTTCGATAAGTCGTTTCGCTGAAATTGCGTGTAGGCTTGCAGCATATAAGTTGCCGTGACCAATCCGTCAGGAATAAGAAATTCACCTGCCGCATAGCCCTCTTTCAGTTTATACTTACGTGCAGCCACCGATTCGCCAAGCGGTGTACTCAGTTCAATGTATAAATAATTGCTCAGTTGCACCTTTGGATCATAATTCACCACCTTATAATCGGCCCTGAACCACACAGACTCTCCGGGAAGATACACATCCCGATCCGTTTGAATATTTAGTTCTTCCGACAGACTACCCTGTCCCGACACAGTCATAAACAACACATTGAAAACTAATGCCATGATGAGCCAAAGCCATTTATTCATTTCATGTATTTTTATTGTTATATGTTGCACATACTTATTCATCTATCCAAAAATCAGGTTTTTCAATCGTTCCCCCTTTTTGCCGGCAGTCGACACACCGCTGGTCGGGCAATGCCCTGCGGTTATTAGGATCGGTTGTGACATACAAAGGCCAAACTGATGGCCCCGTCCACCGGATATATCTGTACGCATCATAATCTCTATCATTTAGCACACATATTCCATAATAGAACTCCACCTGGTCGGAAGGTGGGCGGTTCACATAGATCCTTTTTTCCGTTACTCCGGCAACCAGAAAGTACCCTAACAAAATATCTTCTCCTGCATCCACATTATGCACATTCCCTTTTATTTGATACGGTTGCTGTGCATACATTACACCCTGTTCTGTATTTATTTCACTCAGTTGATCATAAAATG
>DGOT01000047.1:11916-19217 GCA_002389465.1 Bacteroidales bacterium UBA4459
CATAATTCAAAGGGAAACGAGATACAACCGGTGGTGACAATCTGCTTAAATCGGCGGTAAAAAACCCGTTATTGTAATCGGTATGATAACAGGTGCGCAGCGAATCAGGTTTGGGGAAGGGTGACAGCTGTTTGTTATCATAAATGTATCTGATCAGAAAGTCAGCCTTGTACTTATACGTACCCTTCGCCAACCACATCAGGTAAACCGAATCTGATTCAGCTGTTTCCGTATCCACATAAAACTGGTAGCCATACAGGGTATGATATTCGTCCTCTGTCACCTGGCTTTCAATTTCCGCATACACATTGGCGATACCAAGAGGATCTTTTAGCTCTTGCCACACCGACTCATACTCATTTCCATCAGTTGTGTTTATGGTAATCTTGTATTTGCGGCCTATAACTCCCTGCAAGCCATCAGGAGGACTCACATAATTTCCCGGCTGCGCCTCCTGAAACACTTCTTCATTGCCCAAATTATCGGAAACAACAACACGGGCATTTGCATATGGTTTGAGTGCGGGTTTTTTTACCGGGCTGGACAAGGAAAGGGTAACCGTGTATGGTGGCAGTTTGTTCGTAATCATTCCGTCAACCACAAGCACGTTTTCATAATCCTTTATATCGGGAAAATATTCTTCAACACACGATTGGATGACAACGGCAAAAATGATTAATGTTATTTTCAGATATTTAGTCATTATGAATAATTCTCCAGTTTAATGTAATGGATGAGACAAGATTACTACAACAACCTTCTTTCAGCAGATATTTCCTATCGGCGGCTAATTCACTAATCATTGTGATACGCTCAACGTAAAAAAAATCACTCAGTTGCACTTTTACATCATGCTGCTCTACCATGTGATTGGCCATGAACCATGCGGACTCTTCCGTCAGGTTAATGTCTCGACCCATTTGGCGAAACACTTCTTCCGACAAATTACTCAGTCCTGATATTGTCATAAATAAAGCATTGGCTACGAAACTTATTTTACACAGAAGACTTTTTCTCATTTCATGTACTTTATTATTAAATACCGCAAAAAGTTTACTCATCCACCCAAAAATCAGGTTTTTCGGTTGTTCCCCCCTTTAGCCGACAGTCCATGCATCGCTGGTCAGGTAATGCCCTTCGGTTATCAGAATCAGTAGTAACATACAGTGGCCATTGAGAAGGACCTGACATGAAGATATCGCCATACGCCAAGTAATCTGCCCCATCAAGAACACAAATACTATAATGAAACTCTACCTGATCGGAAGGAGGTCTGTTTACGAAAATCCTTTTTTTATCAATTCCTGCTACCAGAAAATATCCCAATAAAACGTCATCCTGATCATTAATATTTTGCATATTCCCCTTCAACTGATAAGGTTGTTGGGCATATAACACCCCCTGTTCCGTATTTATATCGCTCAGTTGCTCATAAAACGTGAACGCATGCTCATCAATCGTGTATTGTTCAACGAGCATACTGTACCTTAGCGATATCTTTCGTGTGTCGGTAGTCACATAATTCAGAGGGAAATGTGTAACAGTCGGTAGTGACAATTTGGTTAAATTAGCTGTAAAGAACCCGTTGTTGTAATCTGTATGATAGCAAATACGTAATGAATCCGGTTTTGGGAAGAGTGACAACCTGCGGTTATCGTAAATATACCTTATCAAAAAGTCAGCTCTATACTTATACGTGCCCTTCGCCAGCCACATCAGGTAAGTGGAATCCGTTGCGGCTGTTTCTGTATCCACGTAAAACTGATAGCCAAATAATGTATGATATTCATCCTCTGTTGCCCAGCTTTCTATTTCGGCATAAACGGTAGAAATTCCTATCGCAGCTTTTAGTTCCTGGAATGGTGACTCATACACTTTCCCGTCAGATGTATGGATGCTCAGCTTATACTCCCGTCCTGCTGTTCCCTGCATACCATCCGGAGAACTCACATAAGTACCGGGTTCCGTTTCATTGAACACTTCTTTGTTGCCAAAATTATCGATAACAACAACCGTAGCCCCCTGATATGGTATCATATTTGGCGGTTTATCTGCTGGTGATGACAACGAAAGCGTAATCGTGTATGGAGACGGGTCGCTTGTAAGCATACCGTCAACCACCAGCAGGGTTTGATAATCTTTGATATCAGGAAAATACTTTTCAATACACGATTGAGTAATAACCGCAAGTAAAAGAATCGTTATTTTCAGGTACTTAATCATTGTAGTTTCCCAGTTTAAAATCGTACGTAAGTGAGAAAATCGGCACGCCGAATATGCTTAGTTTATAGCTCTGAATATGTCCTCCTTCGGATGTAAAGTACACCGAATAGGCATTCTTACGGCCCGTAAGGTTGTAAACAGAGAAGATCCAGGAGCCGTGCAGGAATTTTTTCTTCTTCAAATTACCTTCCAGTATCACGGAAGCATCCACTCGGAAATAATCAGGCAGGCGGTACTCGTTCCGCAGCGAATAGTGCAATACCGGCTGGCCATCCTGGTAATAAATAGCCGTTGGGTACGTCACTGGCCTGCCCGTAGAATAAACAACGTCCGTTGACACGCTCAGTCTTTTGGACAGCTTGTAATTAACCACCAGGTTAAAGGCATGCGGTTTGTCCCAGTTGGCCGGATACTCGAGTCCGAAATTATTGAAATCACCTGTCTTATCATCAACAGCACTTACCAGGGAACGTGCATAGGTATAATTCACCCAGCCATTCAGCCTGCCGTAAGTTTTTTTCAGCATAAGCTCAATTCCGTATGAGTCAAGTTTTCCCTGGATGATGTCCTGCTCCGGATATTCGTTCACCAGCAGGTTGGCCCCATCTTTATATTCAACCAGGTTGTTTACTTTTTTGTAATACGCTTCAATGGAAATTTCGTACATACGCTTCCTTCCCAGGTTAGCATAATACCCAACAGAGAACTGATCGCCAGCCATTGGCCCAATGTTAAAGTCGGCCAGTTTCCATTTGTCCGTAGGCGAAAGAGCAATAGTATTAGACAGCATGAAAATATACTGGTGCAGCCTGTTATAGCTTGCTTTTACCGACATATCCGGATTGATCAGGTAAGTGACACCCACACGGTAATCAAGCCCTGAATAGGTTTGCGCAACCTGGTTGTTGGAGAAATACAGCGTATCTGTAATATTGCCGGGTGTGCGTGGTTTTCCTTCCATATATTCAAAAACAGTAGCTTCTCCAAGTTGTGCGTAGTAATTGAAACGGAGCCCACCATAAACTGTCAGGTTGGGCAACACTTCCCATTCATCGCTTATATACACATACGACTCAAGTCCTTTCTCCGTGCCAAGGTCAACCGGAACAATTAAGGACGCGTCATCCAGCGGAAGAAAATCTCCGTTATTTATCTGATACAGCACACTGCCTGCTCCTATCTTCACCAGATGCTTATTAACGGGGCGGTATATGAACCTCAAACCTGCTTCACTATGCAGCAATGTATAGTTTTGTTTGTATGCTGATACAGACAGTTCCTTATTCTGCTCCTGGAAAGAATAATTACTGACATCTGCAAACAATTCCATATTCAACTTCTGATTGAAAACATGCAGCCATGATAATGATCCGGCCATATTATCGTAGCTAAATTCCGTCAAATCGTTTAATTCGGCATTATCCCTGCTGAAATATCCGTACAAGCTGACCCTGTTTTTTTTATTGACATTATACGACAGGTTTATAACAGCATCACCGAATGAAGCATTGCTGTTTTTAATGTCCGGATCTTTGACCATCCGCAGCACCCAGTCGGAATAGGTAGCCCTAACACCTGCCAGGTACGATAACTTGTCTTTTACAATAGGGCCTTCCACCATGAGCCGTGCCGTAATAGGGCTGATTCCTCCACGGGCGGAGAATTTTTTCTGGTTGCCGTTTTTCTCGGTAATATCGAAAATGGATGACAACCTGCCGCCGTACATGGCCGGAATATTGCTTTTGTACAAGCTGAACTCTTCCACAATATCAGGATTGAAGGCCGAGAAAAACCCGAAAAAATGTGATGCATTGTAGACGGGCATCTTGCTCAGGTAAAACATATTCTGGTCAACAGGGCTGCCCCGCACATTAAATCCGGATGACCCCTCTCCCACAGTCTGCACTCCGGGCATCAGCAACATGACTTTTATAATATCCTTTTCGCCCAGTACTACTGGTATTTCTTTAATGCTCTTGGCATCCATTTTTATGTATCCCATGTGAATTCCTGCCACATTATGGTCGCGCTCCGAATATATTTCCACCTCGTCCAGGTCAACTGATTCCGGATCGAGCACCACATCAAGAACCCCGTCAGAATAACCGGTTATTTTGTATGCCTGTTCTTTACTATCGATACTGTTGTATAAAACAGTATAACTTCCTTTGCGGAGTTTCATCTTATAATATCCCGCATCATCAGTAACCGTACCGGTCTCCAGTTCCTTCACATATAAGCTGCCGCCAATTACCGGCGTACCGTCTTTGGCATGGGTAACATGCCCGGTGACTGTGAAATAGTTACTTCCTACACCCTTCTTTTTTGAGCCGATAATGACTTTACGGGTGATGAATTCTTTTCTGGTTTGCAAATATTCCGTATTAATGGCTTTGGCAGTGTCAAGCTCTTCTTCAGGCTGTACCGCATCAAAAAAACCGTTTGTCAGCGCCGTATTGATCCGGTAATATTTATTAATAAAGATATGGCCATCCGTATCCATAACCACCTTCAACCCATACGACCTCAAATTACTCTCTAAAACGGAAAGTAAGCTAATACTATCGCTGCGCACCTCCATACGCATATCCGGTATACTGTCAGCATGATAAAAAAACTGCACCTGATGTTCCGCTTCCACTTTTGCGACAAAGTCTTCCCACGGCAGTTTATCAAAAGCTTTAGTGATGATGACATGCTTTGTTTCCTGACCGAATGCGCCCAGTGTTGCCGAAACAACAAGCAAGAACACGATATTTCTCAGAAGGCTCATTTTACCGGTTCTTCAGTTAGTTTATCACAATATTGCATTAATACACTCAACTCCTTATAAGATGCCTTGCCGTATTTAATTTTATGCTTTTTCATGAACTTTTTGATCTCTTTTTTATACAACTCAAAATAATCGAGCAGGGATTTCTTTGAGCCGACAGAAACAAGCAGGCCACCCTGAAAGATATAAAAGCTACTGAGTGTTTTTGTATAGTTTCCGTAAGGGGTTTTGTTGTTGTAATTGTTGTTAAACAATTTCACATAACTCACGAAGAAATCAAAATTCCCGTGATAAAGCAATTCCACAAAATCAGTCTGCAAACCTCGTACCTTGAAATTTATTGAATTGACAAAATACCTGTCGCCCAGCCGGAAATTATCCACAAATTCATTGTTTAAGCTGATCACTACCGTCCCTCCGCGATACCGTTCCGCTTTTAGTATTAATTCGTCCGTGTAGATATTATATTTAAGAAATACATCTTCAAAAATGTTGCCATTTACCGTTATACTTCCGACATACCATTCAGAGGAAAGAAAAAACGGATGACCTGCCGCCATCAGATGCTCCTGAATGTATATTTTACCATTAACCAGTTCATCATCAGCCCCGAGGATGCTGTCAGTACGGGTTATTACAGGCAACACTCCTGAAATAACTTCATTTTCCTGTGTGTAACATTCGATGGACAAAAAAAAGAACAGTATTAAAAACAAGTTGAAAAAACAACTTATTAAGCAATGTCTGTCCTGAAAATTGATAATTGATCCTGTCGGCATTAGGTTATAATTTGTTGCGATGCCACCATCAGACTATTAATTAAAAGTCTGACAGATGATTTTATAAAAATCAGACAGCTAATTTACAATAAAAGAATACGCAAAGTATCATAAATAAAGCAACTGAAGAATATATTCAGGTAATTGAGTATTAAAAGTGAATGAAACACTTTGCGTAGCGTTTTGCAGGATCAGCTGATCAGCTCAATAAAGGTGATTTCCGGCAGAATGCCAATGCGGCCGGGATACCCGATAACGCCCAGTCCCCTGTTGACGTAAAGGTATCGCCCGGAAGGTTCATCCCGGTACAAGCCTGCCCAGTGTTTGTACATCCATTTAGCCGGGCTCCATTTTACTCCGGGTGTTTCAATACCGATCTGAAATCCGTGGGTATGGCCTGATAAGGAAACATCTATATCATAATTTTTGGGGACAATGATCTTATCCCAGTGCGACGGATCATGGGTCATCAGCAGACGAACATCTGCGTTTTCGGTTCCTTTCATCGCCAGGTCAATATCGCCATGTTTCGGAAAACGCGGGTTGGCGCCCCAGTTTTCCACTCCAATCAGTGCCAGCTTGCCCGATTCCGCCTCGAACATTTCGTTTTCGTTCCGCAACAGCTTCCACCCAACACTATCGAAGAAAGTATACATATCCTGCATATTCTGTTCTTTAGCTTGTGCATCTGGCCAGGAAACATAATCACCGTAGTCATGATTTCCCAGAACGGCATAAACACCTCTGGATGCTTTCAGTTTTGCCAACACTTCCTGAAAGCGGAAGGCTTCTTTAGTCGCATAATTGACCAGGTCGCCCGTGAACAGGATCAGGTCAGGTTTCAAATCGTTGATCATTGACACGGCTTGTTCCAGCGGTTGCAAATGTGTCCAGCTTCCCAGGTGCAGGTCGGATACCTGAACAATCCTCATTCCTTCAAAATCTACAGGCAGTTTATCCAGCCTGACTTTAAGCCGGTACACCTTAAACTCGTACACCCACTTAAACATGCCCGTAAACATGGTGCCCATAACAAGTCCCCCGGAGATAAACCCAAGATATTGCAGGAATTTACTCCGGCTCATCCCCTCTTTAGCCGCAAGTTGTTTTCGCTCTTCTTTTTTAAAAAGAACAAATATCTTATCAATTATCCTGACAATATCGGCCAGTAAAAGAAAAACAATGGGAAGTATTTTTGCCGCGTAAAACACCAGGATAAACCCGACGATCATCGTACGCGCCTGGTCGTTCCAGTCGACAAACGGCCGCAAAAGTGAAGCTACCATCAAACCCAGTATCAGCAACAGAGGAAGCCAGTAAATAATGCTTACCGTAAATTTCAGCCATTTATGATAACTGAAAATTTGCTTCCTGACAGATGTCCATAGATAAAGGTCTGCCAGAAACAGGATAACGATAAAAACAAACTGGCCGCTGTATCCCGGGAGCTGGAACCTCAAAATAAGGTAGAATGCCAGTAACAGCAGAGGAATAAGAAAGTAATAGATCTTTCGTTGCAGCATATT
>DGOT01000047.1:19265-19693 GCA_002389465.1 Bacteroidales bacterium UBA4459
AAATTAACCAATCCTTTAGCTTCAAAAACTTTCACCAGTTTTTCAGGAAGCGGGGCAAAAGTAAATGTTTTTGTTCCAACGGAGACCGTTCCTTTAGAAAAATTAACAATTACCTCATCACCTGGCTGGTAAGCGTCCACTGCTTCGGGCAGGATAATAATCGGCAATCCCTGGTTTACCGAGGAGCGGTAGAAGATCCTGTTGACGGACTTACAAATGACGGCTTTAACACCGGCATGCGACAAGCCAACGGCAGGATGCTCACGCGAACTGCCGCAACCAAAGTTCGAGCCAGCCACGATGACGTCACCTTCGGCCACATTTTTAGTAAACGATGGATCGAAGCCTTCAAACAGGTAAGGCATGATCTTCTCGGGTTCCGAACTCAACACCTTGTACGTAAGGTTTCCGGCAAACATCTGATCGGT
>DGOT01000147.1:0-173 GCA_002389465.1 Bacteroidales bacterium UBA4459
TACCCGTCTCGGCCTTGGTGAGCCGTTACCTCACCAACTAGCTAATGTCACGCATGCCCATCTTTAACCGCCGGAGCTTTAATCTTTACTGCCATGTGGCGTTAAGATCTTATGGGGTATTAATCCCGATTTCTCGGGGCTATCCCCCTGTTAAAGGTAGGTTGCATACGCGT
>DGOT01000147.1:266-20244 GCA_002389465.1 Bacteroidales bacterium UBA4459
CGCTAGCGTTCATCCTGAGCCAGGATCAAACTCTTCATAGTATAAAGTGTCATTATTGTCTCTTTTAAGATCCTGGCAAATTTGCATCAAAAAAATTGAAATTCCTGTCTCCGAAAATTATATCCCGGACAGGGGCTTCTTATTGTTCCTGTGCTTGGCTTGCTTTCATTATGTCTATGAACTCTTNNGCTGCAAAAGTAATACTCTTTTTTATTCCTACAAAACATTTTTTCAAAATAATTTAAAATATTTTTCTTCCCTGACACATCTTATCTGTATATCAATATTTTAAATAAATTATGATCCTTTTTTCTAACTACAATAGGCGCCCGAATTACTCCAATATACTCGTTCGAATTGAAATTTTTTAAACCAGGTGATTACATTTGTCTTTATTTAATGTACTTGAAGTCTTTTCCCGGATAGTAAGCTGATCCTCCAAGAATTTCCTCAATTCTAAGCAATTGATTGTATTTTGCAATTCTGTCAGACCTGCTGGCAGAACCCGTTTTGATCAGGCCTGTATTTAAAGCTACAGCCAGGTCAGCGATGGTCACATCTTCCGTTTCGCCCGAACGGTGGCTAATAACCGAAGTATATGCGTTGCGCGTTGCCATATCGACAGCATCAATAGTTTCAGTTAACGTGCCGATTTGATTTACCTTAATTAATATTGAATTTGCAACTCCCATATCAATTCCTTTTTTCAACCTTTCGGTATTGGTAACAAAATTGTCATCGCCAACAAGCTGGATATTGTCTCCCATCTTTTCCGTCATTAACTTCCATCCATCCCAGTCATCTTCAGCCATACCGTCTTCGAGGGAAATAATCGGGTATTTTTTTACCCATGCATTCCAGTAATCAACCATTTCTTCCGGAGTTAATTTATCGCCTGTAGACCATTTAAGATGGTAAACGTTTTCTTTGGGTACATAATATTCGGATGCTGCCGGATCAAGAGCCAGATAAATATCCTTACCGGGTTTATATCCAGCTTGCTCGATAGCCTGAAGGATTACTTTAACAGCCTCTTCATTTGATTTCAAGTTGGGTGCAAATCCTCCTTCATCACCGACATTTGTCGAGTAGCCCGCTTTTTTCAGTACAGTTTTCAGATTGTGGAATACTTCCGACCCCATTCTAATAGCCTGTGAAAAATTTTCGGCTCCGACAGGCATGATCATAAACTCCTGAAAGTCGATGCTGTTATCAGCATGTGAACCTCCGTTCAGAATATTCATCATCGGGATAGGGAGCGTTTTGGCATTTACACCACCGATGTATCTGAATAGATATTGATTTGTTTCCTGAGCACCTGCATGCGCAACAGCCAACGAAACGCCGAGAATGGCGTTTGCACCCAGATTAGCTTTGTTTGGGCTTCCGTCAAGCTCGATCATACGCATATCAATATCCACCTGATCGGTTACGTAATATCCTCTTAACTCATCTGCTAACACATTATTTACATTCTGCACGGCATTGAGCACTCCTTTACCCATATAAGCGCTCTTATCGCCATCTCTTAGTTCAACTGCTTCGTGTACTCCAGTCGATGCTCCGGATGGAACAGCAGCACGACCGATAATTCCGCTATCGGTATATACGTCCACTTCAATTGTAGGATTTCCCCGTGAATCGAGTATTTGTCTTGCATAAATATTTGCTATCTGGCTCATAATAAACTATTTTAAATTATTTAAAGTGGTGGCGAAAGTATCAATTTTATTCATTAAAAACAAAAAAGGACGAAGCTACTGCCCGTCCTTTTAACATTTATTAAATTTAGAAGATTATTTATCTTTTACTTCGTCTTTTTTATTGTTATCTTCCTTCACGTCTTCAGCTTCTTTCTTTACTACATCTTTTGTCAAATCGTCTTCTTCTTTCTTCGTCTTCTCAACTTTTTCTTCTTTCTTTTCAGGTTTCTTCTCTTCGACCTTCTTATTCTCTGTCTTTACCTCTACTTTTTCTTCTGTTTTCTCTTTCTTTTTTGTTTCGGTTACTTCCTCTTCTTTCTTTTCCTCAACTGTCTCTTTCTTATCTACAACAGGCTTTTCTTCAACAACATCTTCCATTGTTTCTTTCACCTGATCAGTAGCAGGAGTAGCTGCCTCATCCGTAGTTTTTTTCTTTGAACCACGGCGACGTCTTGTTGATTTTGCTTTTTTAGATGCTTTTTCCTCTAACATCAATTCATTATAATCAACCAACTCGATCATAGCCATTTCGGCATTATCACCAGAGCGGGCACCTAATTTAATAATACGTGTATAACCACCGGGCCTGTCAGCTACTTTCGAAGAAATTTCACGGAACAATTCGGTTACGGCAAATTTATCCTGAAGATAACTGAATACAACCCTGCGCGAATGTGTCGTGTCTTCTTTCGATTTAGTAATTATCGGCTCAACATATTTTTTAAGCGCTTTAGCCTTGGCCACTGTTGTGGTAATGCGTTTATGCAAAATCAGGGAAGTCGCCATATTCGATAACATGGCTTTCCGGTGTGTATTAGTCCTTCCCAGATGATTAAAGCTTTTTCTGTGTCTCATCTCTCTTAATCCTTATCTAATTTATATTTAGCTGTATTCATACCGAATTCCAGACCTTTCGTTTCGACTAACTGATCCAGTTCGGCTAACGACTTTTTACCAAAGTTTCTGAATTTCAACAGATCGTTCCGGTTGTAAGCAACCAACTCGCCCAGTGTTTCCACGTCTGCTGCTTTTAAACAATTCAATGCCCTTACCGACAAGTCGAGATCGATCAATTTGGTTTTCAAGAGCTGGCGAACGTGCAATGTGTTTTCATCAAACTCTTCGGTTACTGACCTTTCCTCTGTTTCGAGGGTGATTTTCTCATCTGAGAAAAGCATAAAATGGTGAATCAGTATTTTAGCTGCTTCCTGCAACGCATCTTTAGGATGGATGGAACCGTCTGTAATAAGATCGATAACCAGTTTTTCGTAGTCAGTTTTTTGTTCCACCCTGTAATTCTCGATGAAATACTTTACATTCTTGATGGGTGTGTGGATTGAATCAATTGCAACAGTTCCAACCAATGCATTCGGATCCTTGTTTTCTTCAGCAGAAACATATCCTCTTCCTTTTCTGATCGTCAATTCCATGCTTAATTTTACAGAAGGATCCAAATTACAGACTACCTCCTCAGGATTGAGCACCTGGAAAACGGACAGAAATTTATTGATATCGCCGGCTTTAAATACATCCTGATCACCAATAACGATATTCACCTTTTCGCTGTCTTCGTTTTGGATTTGTTGTTTAAATCTTATTTTTTTAAGATTTAAAACAATTTCCGTAACATCTTCAACAACACCTTCTACAGTTGAGAATTCATGAACTACCCCATCAATTCGCACATTGGTAATAGCAAAACCTTCGAGTGAAGAAAGAAGTATCCTCCGCAGGGCGTTGCCAATGGTCATACCAAAGCCAGGCTCCAGAGGTCGAAATTCGAAGATACCATGAAAATCACTGGCTTCATTCATTATAACCTTATCGGGCTTTTGAAATGCTAATATTGCCATAATATATTTTTACTTAGTGTATATTTCTAATTACTCTTATTTCGAATACAACTCAACAATAAGCTGTTCGTTAATATTTTCAGGAATTTCTTCCCGTGGAGGATAGTTTAAGAATTTTCCCAACATTTTCTCTTCATCCCATTCCAGCCAGGAATAGGATTTTCTATTTGAATTCAATGAATCATTAATTGCAAGCAGACTTTTGGATCTTTCACGAACACCCACAATGTCACCTTCTTTTAATGTATAAGAAGGAATGTTAACAATTTCACCGTTTACTGTAATATGACGATGTGATACCAACTGCCTTGCGCCAGATCTGGTCGGGGAAATTCCTAAACGGAACACCACATTGTCGAGGCGTGCCTCAATAAGTTTCAGCAGATTTTCTCCGGTAATACCTTTTTTCCGGGAAGCTTTCTTAAATACATTACGGAATTGTTTTTCAAGCATTCCGTACGTGTATTTTGCTTTTTGTTTTTCCTGCAATTGAATTCCATACTCCGATTGTTTTCTCCTTCTTTTATTCGTTCCGTGTTGTCCGGGAGGATAATTCTTTTTTTCGAAATGTTTATCAGGTCCGAAGATCGGATCATTAAATTTCCTTGCTATTTTCGATTTTGGGCCAATATATCTTGCCATAGTTTTTAATATTTCCTATTAACTAATCAGTATCTTAATTAGACTCTTCTTCTTTTCGGAGGACGACATCCGTTGTGTGGCATCGGTGTGACATCGACAATTTCCAGAACTTCGATTCCGGAAGAGTGAATAGTTCTGATAGCCGATTCTCTTCCGGCACCAGGACCTTTAACATACACCTTGACTTTACGTAATCCAAGATCGTAAGCAACTTTAGCACAATCTTCGGCGGCCATCTGAGCTGCATAAGGTGTATTCTTCTTTGAACCTCTGAATCCCATCTTTCCAGATGAAGACCATGAGATAACTTCTCCCGCATCATTGGTCAGCGAGATAATAATATTATTGAAAGAGGCTTTAATGTATGCTCTTCCTATCGGATTGATTTTAACAATCCTCTTTTTTGAACTTTTTGTTCTTTTTGCCATAGTTTAAATCTGTTTCTTAACTATCAGAATCTATCTATTTAGTAGCTTTCTTTTTATTTGCAACGGTTTTCTTACGTCCCTTTCGTGTACGGGCATTGTTTTTCGTTTGCTGACCCCGAACAGGTAAGCCAATACGATGCCTGATGCCTCTGTATGTACCAATGTCCATCAATCGCTTAATGTTCATTTGAGTTTCTGAACGCAGTTCACCTTCCACTTTGTAATTGTCTCCAATCACTGTACGGATTCGGTTTTGCTCATCATCTGTCCAGTCCTGAACTTTTTTATTCCAGTCTATTTCTGCTTCCGTCAGAATTTTTTGTGCATTGCTTCTTCCGATACCATAGATATAGGTCAAAGCAATCTCACCTCTTTTATTATTAGGAATATCTACTCCAGCAATTCTAGCCATAATTACTCTGTTTTTATTTTTTTCTAATTAAGAATTATCCCTGACGTTGTTTGTACTTAGGGTTCTTCTTATTAATAATATACAATCTTCCTTTCCGACGTACTAATTTGTCTTCGGGACTTCTTTTTTTTATTGCTGCTCTAATTTTCATTTTTTCAAATTATTTATATCTGAAAGTTATTCTTCCTTTTGTCAGATCGTAGGGAGACATTTCTAGCTTCACACGGTCGCCTGGTAAAATTTTTATGTAATGCATTCTCATTTTACCCGAAATATGTGCCGTTATAACGTGACCGTTTTCAAGTTCAACACGAAACATGGCGTTACCCAATGATTCTATAACTGTACCATCTTGTTCAATTGACTGTTGTTTTGCCATATCAGCCTACTTATTATTTAATACTTGTTCAATATATTCAAATGTTGATAATATATCCGCTTTTCCGTTTCTCACTGCCACATCATGTTCAAAATGCGCTGAGGGTTTGCCGTCTGCCGTCCTGATGGTCCAGCCATCTTTATTCTGGACCACTTCCTTCTTACCCAAATTCACCATCGGTTCAATAGCAAGGCACATACCTTCCTTCAATTTGATCCCCGAGCCTCTTCTTCCGTAGTTCGGCACTTCAGGACTTTCATGCAAATGTCTACCTACTCCGTGCCCTACCAGTTCCCTCACTACCGAGTAGCCAAAGCTTTCCACATATTTCTGAACGGCATGCCCGATATCACCAATTCTCTTCCCCACAACTGCCTGTTCAATAGCTAGGTACAACGATTCTTTTGTCCTTTGTAACAACTCCAGCACTTCCGGCTTCACATCCCCAACGGCAAATGTGTAAGCTGAATCGCCATAAAAGCCATTCATGATAGTGCCACAATCAACCGAAACGATATCCCCGTCTTTTAATTCACGGTCGCCAGGTATGCCGTGCACCACTTCATCATTTATCGAAATGCACAAGGTAGCAGGAAATCCGCCGTAACCCTTAAACCCCGGAACGGCTCCATGGTCGCGAATAAACTTCTCGGCCATTTTATCCAGATCCCTGGTTTTAACACCTGGTTTTATCAGCCTGGCAACTTCAGCTAACGTTTTTCCAACAAGTAAAGAACTCTGTCTTTGAATTTCTATTTCTTTGTCTGTTTTTAAATAGATCATTCGAATGTATAGAAATTTACATACTGAAAGATGACCTTCCTTTGATACGTCCGGATTTTGTCAGTCCGTCGTAATGTCTCATCAGCAGGTGACTTTCAATCTGCTGAAGGGTATCCAGTACAACACCAACAAGGATCAGCAGCGAAGTCCCCCCAAAGAACTGTGCAAACTGGCTGTTGACACCGGCCAGGCTGGCAAAGGCTGGCAAGATTGCAACAAATGCCAGGAAGATGGATCCCGGCAAGGTAATCCTTAACATAATGGTATCAAGAAACTCAACCGTTTTTCGTCCAGGTTTACGCCCGGAATAAAGCCTCCATTCCTTTTCATATCTTCAGCCATCTGTGTCGGATTGATGGTAACCGCCGTATAGAAATAGGTAAAGAGGNNTCTTGAAAGTATATTATCTAAATACTCAGCGGTTTTCTTACCGGGTTTTACACCTGGAATAAATCCACCGTTTTTCTTCAAGTCGTCAGCCATCTGATTTGGATTAATCGTGATAGCCGTATAAAAATAGGTAAACAGGATGATCATGATAAAAAACGTGAAGTTGTACCAAAATCCTGTATAATCGGCAAATGCTGCGGCAAAACCTGAAAGGCTTTCTGAGCTTGCAAAACCTACCAGCGTAATGGGTAGAAACATGATGGCCTGGGCAAAGATGATCGGCATTACACCAGCTGAGTTCACTTTAAGTGGCAAATACTGACGTACGCCGCCGTACTGTTTGTTTCCGACAATTCTTTTTGCATATTGCACCGGTACTCTTCGCACACCCTGCACCAGCAAAATCGTAAACAAGATTACCAGTATAAGGATGACTATTTCGACAAGGAAATAGACTAAACCTCCGCCGGCAGCTTCCATTTTAGAAGCAAATTCCTGCACAAGCGACATAGGAAGCCGGGCAATAATCCCAATCATAATGATAAGTGAGATACCGTTACCAATTCCTTTATCGGTAATCTTCTCTCCTAGCCACATAATAAATAATGTTCCTGATATCAGAATGATTGTTGAAGAAAACCAGAAGTACACAGGTGGTGATGTAACACCAGCACTAAATGGGGTGATGGCCTGTGAAGGCAATTGAGAAACCACGTTAGCCAGATAAGCTGGTGCCTGAAGGGCCACGATGATAACCGTTAAATAACGGGTGATCTGGTTTATCTTTCTACGTCCGCTTTCCCCTTCACGCTGTAGCTTTTGGAAGTACGGGATTGCCATACCCAGCAATTGAATTACAATAGATGCCGAAATATAAGGCATAATCCCCAGTGCAAAGATTGAGGCATTGGAGAAAGCTCCTCCTGAAAACATATTGAGCAAACCCATTAAACCAGAGCTACCCTGTTGCTTTAAATTAGCTAACATGCTCGGGTCTACTCCCGGTAAAACCACATAGGACCCCAAGCGGTAGATTAAAATAATACCCAGCGTATAAAGGATCCGGTTTCTGAGCTCCTCTATCTTATATATATTTCTTATGGTTTCGATCAACTTTTTCATTCAATCTAAATTTTAATGGCTGTTCCGCCTTGTGCTTCAATTGCTTCCTGCGCTGATTTTGTAAATGCATGCGCTGTAACATCGAGTTTCGCTTTTAACTCGCCATGACCTAATATTTTAATCAGATCTTTCTTTTTAGCCAGTCCGTTTTCAACCAACACTTCGATGTTGATAGTTTTCAGCTTTTTATCGTCGACCAATTTTTGGAGTGACCTGATATTTATGCCTTTATACGCAACACGATTAATATTTTTGAAACCAAACTTCGGCACACGACGATATAACGGCATTTGGCCTCCTTCGAAACCTATTTTACGCTTATAACCGGATCTTGACTGAGCCCCTTTATGCCCTTTGGTAGATGTACCACCCCGTCCGGAGCCTTCACCGCGACCAATTCTCTTTTTGTTCTTTACAGAACCTTCAGCTGGTTTTAGATTGCTTAAATCCATTTTCTTCAATTATTTAATTTCTTCAACCTTCAATAAATGCTTTACTTTTTCAATCATACCCAGAATTTGAGGTGTTGCCTCATGTTCTTTAGGCCGATGAAGTTTCTTCAGACCAAGTGCCACAAGCGTACGCTTTTGACGTTTCGGCCTGTTAATTTCGCTTCTTATCTGCGTTATCCTTACTTTTTTCATGTTCTAACTCAATTAACCGTTAAATACAGTATCTAAGTCAACACCACGCACCTGTGCTACCGTATACGGATCGCGCATGAGCGAAAGAGCGTTGATTGTAGCTTTTACTACAGAGTGAGGGTTTGATGATCCCTTGGACTTTGCGAGTACATTTTTAACTCCAACACTTTCCAATACAGCGCGCATAGCACCACCGGCGATAACACCGGTACCCGGAGCTGCAGGTTGAATATACACCTTGGCACCGCTATATTTTCCTGTTTGTTCGTGTGGCAATGTTCCTTTAAGGACCGGTACTTTAATAAGATGTTTCTTAGCATCGTCAATCCCTTTGGCTATAGCAGCCGTAACCTCTTTTGCTTTTCCAAGGCCGTATCCAACAACACCGTTCTCATTACCCACAACCACAATGGCTGAGAAGCTAAAAGTACGCCCACCTTTGGTAACTTTTGTTACTCTTTGTATGCTTACCAGTCTGTCTTTAAATTCGATCTCACTGGATTTTACACGTTTTACGTTTGCGTCTGACATATCAATTAAAATTTAAGTCCACCTTCTCTGGCAGCTTCAGCTAGCGACTTTATCCTGCCGTGATATAAATAACCATTTCTATCGAAAACAACTTCAGTAACACCAGCTGCTTTTGCTTTCTCAGCTATAAGGTTACCTACTTTTTTTGCCTGTTCGGTTTTATTCACTTTACTGTCATCCATAGCTTTGCCGCGTGAAGATGCCGATACAATTGTTTTCCCATTTAAGTCGTCAACCAACTGAACATAAATCTGCTTATTACTTCTAAAAACAGTCATTCTTGGTCTTTCAGGCGTACCAGAAATAGTTCTTCTGATCCGTTGTTTGATCCTGATGCGACGGTATGCTTTTTTATTCTTTATTCCCATTTTTCCGGGTTTTACTATTATCCTTTATAATTAGCTATTACTTACTATTTCTCTATGGCAGATTTACCAGCTTTCTTCCTCAATTCTTCTCCCTGGTATTTAACACCCTTGCCTTTGTATGGTTCAGGTGGACGCTGGGACCTTATTTTTGCGGCTACCTGCCCGATCAGCTGCTTATCAAAAGATTTCAGTTTAATAATCGGGTTTTTACCTCTTTCCGAGATAGTTTCGATACTGACTTCCGGGGGCATCTCCATAAAAATATGATGTGAATGACCCAATGATAAGTCAAGAAGCTGGCCTCTAGCTTCTGCTCTGTAACCAACTCCTACCAACTCAAGTACAATTTCTACTCCTTCAGAAACTCCATGTACCATATTGTTTATTAATGACCTGTACATGCCATGCTTTGACTTATGGTCTTTGCTTTCGGTAGCCCTCTTAAGGGATATTGTGCCGTCTTCAACTTTTACTTCAATTCCCGGATCAACCAGTTGTTCCAGTTCTCCAAGTTTACCTTTTACCTTTACCAGGTTGGTATCAGAAACACTGATCTCCACTCCTTCGGGTACTGTTATGGGTAATTTTCCTATTCGTGACATTTGTTTATCCTCTTTAACTTACATAACAAATTACTTCGCCGCCCACATTCATTTTTTTAGCTTCCTTATCGGTGATTACACCATGGGAAGTAGAAAGCACGGCTATTCCCAGCCCATTCATTACACGTGGTAATTCATCGGCGCCCACATATTTACGAAGACCCGGTGTTGACACCCTTTGAAGCTTATTAATAGCCGGCATTTTTGTTACCGGATGGTATTTCAAAGCAATCTTTATAGTACCCTGAACATCATCGTCTTCGAATTTATAATTCAAAATATATCCTTTTTCAAAAAGGATCTTTGTCATATTCTTTTTCAAGTTTGAAGCAGGAATTTCCACCATCCGGTGTTTTGCTGCTACAGCATTCCTGATTCTTGTCAAATAGTCTGCAATTGGATCCGTATTCATCTGATTAATCTTTTTTTATTATCAATTACCAACTGGCTTTTTTAACTCCGGGAATTAACCCTTTCAATGCCATTTCGCGGAAATTAATTCGCGAAATACCAAATTGTCTCATATAACCTTTAGGCCTTCCTGTTAGTTGGCAACGGTTATGCAGACGAACCGGCGAGGCATTACGGGGCAGCTTTTGCAAACCTTCGTAGTCGCCGGTAGCTTTTAATTCAGCACGCTTTGCTGCATACTTTTCAACCATTTTTTGTCTTTTACGCTCACGCGCTTTCATTGACTCTTTTGCCATGAGTTATTATTTTTTCTGATTTTTAAATGGTAATCCAAATTCTCTCAGTAAAGCAAATGCTTCCTGGTCGGTTTTGGCAGAAGTAACAATGGTAATATCCATACCATTAATCATTGTTACTTTATCAATATCAATTTCGGGATAAATCAACTGTTCGGTAACACCGAATGTGTAATTTCCACGTCCGTCAAATCCTTTATCGTTGATTCCTCTAAAGTCGCGGACACGAGGTAATGAAACCGACACCATCCGGTCAAGGAATTCGTACATTTTCTCTCCGCGCAGCGTTACGCGAACCCCTATAGCATTTCCTTTTCTTAACTTAAAGTTTGAAACGTCATGCTTTGAGATCGTAGGAACTGCCTTTTGTCCGGTAACAGCCGTCATCTCGGCAACACCGATATCAATAAGTTTCTTGTCGGTCAAAGCAGCACCAATACCTTGGTTCAGTGCAATTTTAACCAATTTTGGAACCTGCATGACAGTTTTGTAATCTAACTCTTTCATCAGAGCAGGTACAATCTCTTCGTAGTATTTTTTTCTTAATCTAGGTTGTATTTTTTCCATTACTTAATTACCTCCCCTGATTTATTAGAAACACGAACTGATTTTCCTGTTTTTTCATCCTTTTTTCTACCAATCCTTGTCGGTTTGCCTGATTTATCCATAACCATCAGGTTAGAGATATGCACAGATGCTTCTTGTTTTACAATACCGCCTTTAGGATTGTCGGCATTTGGCCGTGTATGTTTTGAGATCATGTTCACACCTTCGACAATAGCTCTTTGCTTTTCTCTGTCAACGTTGAGCACACGACCCGACTGCCCTTTGTTGTTTCCGGCAATCACCATAACATTATCACCTTTTTTTACATGTAACTTAGCCATAACTAACTACTTTCTATATTAAAGCACCTCAGGTGCCAGTGATACAATTTTCATATACTGCTTCTCACGAAGTTCTCTGGCAACAGGCCCGAAAATACGAGTTCCCACCATTTCGCCGGCGGTATTCAGTAAAACAACCGCATTGTCGTCGAAACGGATGTACGATCCATCCTGTCTACGCACTTCTTTTCTTGTTCTTACTACAACTGCTTTTGTAACCGAACCTTTTTTAATATTACCTGAAGGCAAAGCGCTTTTAACGGTAACCACTATCTGGTCGCCCACGCTAGCATATCGCCTTCCGGTTCCACCAAGCACTCTGATACAGAGCACCTCTTTGGCTCCACTGTTATCAGCAACTGCAAGTCTTGATTCTTGTTGTATCATGATTATTTAGCTCTTTCTATTATTTCAACTAACCTCCAATTTTTATTCTTGCTCAATGGTCTTGTTTCCATAATGCGCACCGTATCACCGATGTTACACTCATTATTTTCATCGTGAGCAACGAATTTTCTGGACTTCTTAACATACTTTCCGTAAATAGGATGCTTAAACTGACGTTCAATCCGAACGACAATTGATTTGTCCATCTTATTACTTACAACCAAGCCGGTTCGTTCTTTTCTAAGGTTTCTCTTTTCCATTATTATGATTCCTTATTATTGCTTTCCTCAGTTTTTCTTCTGTGCAGCTCTGTTTTTAAACGAGCTATTGTTTTTTTATTCTCAGTTATCTGATGAGGGTTCTCAAGTGGTGAAACAGCATGATTGATTCTGAGCCTGATAAGGTGTTTTTTTTCTTCCTCAAGCCTGTCGATTAGATCAGCTGTACTTAATTCTTTAATTACTTCCTGTTTCATCTTTTCTTATTTATCTTCAGTGTAATCTCTTCTGACAACAAACCTTGTGGTTACGGGCAACTTCTGTGCAGCCAGCCTTAACGCTTCTTTGGCAACAGCCAAAGGAACGCCTTCGGCTTCAAACATAATCCTGCCCGGAGTAACACGTGCTACATAATATTCAGGAGCACCTTTACCTTTACCCATACGTACCTCTGCAGGCTTTTTTGTAACCGGTTTATCGGGAAAAATACGGATCCAAATTTGTCCTTCACGCTTCATATAACGTGTCACTGCCTGACGAGCAGCTTCAATCTGACGACCTGTAATCCATCCTTCCTGCAATGTTTTAATTCCGAATGATCCAAAGGCTAATTGATGGCCACGTTGTGCGTTACCTTTCATCCGTCCTTTTTGCTGCTTTCTATATTTCTGTTTTTTCGGTTGTAACATGCTACATTAAAATTAAAAATTTACACTCATTAATTTTTTATCCTCTTCTTCTTTGTCTTCCTTTGGGAGCAGCAGGTCTCTGTTGTTTTCCACCACCGATGGTTGTAGAAACAATTTCGGGTTTTCCGTACACTTCTCCTTTAAAAATCCAGACCTTGATACCAATACGTCCGTATGTTGTATGCGCTTCAACGAGTGCATAATCGATATCGGCACGTAGTGTGTGCAATGGAATACGACCTTCTTTATATTGTTCGGTACGCGCCATTTCAGCACCACCAAGTCTTCCTGATATCAGCACTTTTATACCTTCAGCACCCAACCGCATGCTGGAAGCAATGGATGTTTTTATCGCGCGGCGGAAAGACACACGTCCCTCGATTTGCCTGGCGATGTTAATTGCCACAATGTATGCATCCAGTTCGGGTCTCCTAATCTCTGAGATGTTGATCTGAACTTCTTTTCCTGTCAGTTTCTTCAATTCCTCTTTCAGTTTATCCACCTCCTGGCCACCTTTACCTATAATAATTCCCGGTCTTGCCGTATTAATAGTAACTGTTACCAGTTTTAAAGTACGCTCAATGCTGATGCGGGAAACACCGGCTTTAGCAAGACGAGCATTCAGGTATTTTCTGATCTTGTCGTCTTCAACAAGTTTTTTGGAAAAATCTTTTCCGCCATACCAGTATGAATCCCAGCCCTTGATAATTCCTAATCTAAGTCCTCTTGGATTTGTTTTTTGTCCCATTATACTAGATCTATCTTTAAAATTATTTGCTTTCTGTAGTTTCTGTTTCTACCTTATCTTCAGCTGCCTGACTATCCAGTCTGTTTCCAAGAATCAATGTTACATGATTCGATCTTTTCCTGATCCTGTGTGCTCTTCCCTGCGGTGCCGGCTGAATTCTTTTCAGCATTCTGCCCGAATCAACCTTAATTTCTTTTATATAAAGCTGATTATCTTCAATACGCGCACCTTCATTTTTCACTTCCCAGTTAGCGATGGCTGACCGCAATAACTTATATAATTTCTTTGCCGGTTCTTTCGGTGTGAATTGCAGAACGCCTAAGGCCTGTTCTACATCCATACCACGAACCAGATCAGCCACCAGTCTCATCTTTCGAGGTGACGTAGGCACATTGCGCAGACGAGCGATATATAATGTTTTCCGCTCTTCTTTTCTCTGCTCGGCACGTATGTGTTTTCTTGATCCCATTGTTACAGTGCTTTTTAATTTCCTATATTCTTTTTCCCACCATGCCCTCTGAACAAACGTGTAGGGGCAAACTCTCCGAGTTTATGTCCAACCATATTCTCAGTAATATACACCGGAATAAATTTATTTCCGTTATGAACTGCTATGGTCTGACCAACAAAATCAGGAGAGATCATGGATGCTCTTGACCATGTTTTTATTACTGATTTTTTGCCAGACGAAACATTAGCCAACACCTTTTTCTCTAATTTGATGTCTATGTATGGTCCTTTTTTTAACGAACGGCTCATATTAATTCTCTATTTACGTTCTATAATTATTTCTTTCTTCTTTCGATGATGTACTTGCTCGAAGCTTTTTTCTTGGAACGGGTTCTGAAACCTTTTGCAGGTAAACCTTTCCTTGAACGCGGATGCCCACCTGAGGCTCTTCCTTCGCCACCACCCATCGGGTGATCTACAGGGTTCATAGCAACGCCACGAACACGTGGACGACGGCCTAACCAACGACTTCTACCAGCTTTACCCGATTTTTCCAAACCATGGTCAACGTTCGATACCATACCAATGGTAGCTTTACAAGTTTGCAGTATCATGCGTGTTTCACCCGAAGGAAGTTTGATGATAGCAAATTTACCGTCGCGTGTCATCAGTTGAGCATACGATCCGGCACTTCTTGCCATTTTTCCTCCCTGACCCGGACGTAACTCGATGTTGTGAATGATAGTACCGAAAGGTATCTCACTCAAATACATCGCATTCCCCAGTTCAGGAGCTATTCCTTTTCCGGCGTTAATCTCCTGGCCAACTTTTAGACCATGAGGTGCCACGATGTATCTCTTTTCACCATCCACATAATTGACTAATGCAATACGTGCCGTACGGTTTGGATCATACTCAATCGTTTTAACCACGCCGGGAACTCCTTCCTTGTCGCGTTTAAAGTCGATCAGACGATACTTTTTCTTATGCCCGCCGCCAATATTGCGAACGGTCATTCTTCCTTCGTTGTTTCTTCCACCAGAACTTTTCTTACCTACTACCAAACTCTTTTCAGGTTTTGCAGTTGTTATTTCATCAAACGCACTAATTAATTTAAAGCGTTGACCTGGTGTTGTCGGTTTATATTTTTTCAGAGCCATTTCTTCTAAATGTTGCTAAAAAAATCAATTGTTTCTCCTTCGGCCAAAGTAACAATGGCTTTTTTGAAGGCTTTTGTTTTACCGGCAATCACGCCTGATTTTGTGAAACGTGATCTCCTTTTCCCTGAATAATTCATAGTGTTTACAGAAAGCACCTGCACATCATAAAGCTCTTCAACTTCGTCTCTGATTTGCAATTTGTTGGCAGACTTATCAACGATAAATCCAAACTGATTCAGCTTTTCACCTTTATCAGTCATTTTTTCTGTAATCACCGGTTTTAATATTACACCCATCTTCTTCCGTTTTATTTGTTAGAAAACATGGATTCAACTGTCTTCAATGAGCTTTCAACAAACACAAGTTTATTTGCGTTTAAAATCTCATAAGTATTCAACGACTCGGGCCTAACAACTTTGGCTCTGGGAACATTACGTGCCGAGAGCAATATGTTGCTGCTCGCTTCATTGATTACCAACAATGTTTTCTTGTCTTTTATATTTAAATTCTCAAGAATTTCGAGGTATTTCTTTGTTCTCGGGGCTTCCATTGTGAAATCTTCAAGAACAATAATACCTTTATCTTTAGCTTTATAAGTAAGTGCTGAAATTCGGGCAAGACGTTTTACTTTCTTGTTCAGTTTAAACCTATAGTCGTGCGGATGTGGGCCAAAAGCACGGCCACCACCACGAAAGAGAGGGTTCTTAATACTTCCGGCACGTGCTGTACCAGTTCCTTTCTGACGTTTGATCTTACGCGTACTACCTATAACATCACTTCTCTCCTTGGAATCGTGTGTACCCTGACGTGCATTTGCCAGATACTGTTTTGCATCCAGGTAAATAGCATGGTCGTTGGGTTCAATTCCAAAGATGGATTTGTTTAGCTTCACCTTTTTATCGGTAGCCTCTCCACTGATCTTATGAACTACTAACTCCATCTTTCAATTATTACAAGTGAATTATTTGGACCGGGTACCGATCCTTTTACAACAATCAAATTCTTTTCAGGAATGATTTTCATTACTTGCAGGTTGATCATTTTCACACGATCACCACCCATTCTTCCTGCCATACGCATCCCTTTGAAAACTCTTGACGGATATGACGAAGCGCCAATCGAACCCGGGGCTCTCATTCGGTTATGCTGTCCGTGTGTAGCATCATTTACTCCGCGGAATCCATGACGTTTTACAACCCCCTGAAACCCTTTTCCCTTTGAAGTACCAACCACATCAATGTATTCGCCTTCAACAAACACGTCTACCGTAAGCACATCACCATATTCCTTTTTTTCTTCGAACCTGGTAAACTCCGCAATAAATCTTTTAGGAGTTGTCTTCGCCTTGGCAAAATGCCCTTTCAAAGCTTTTGTTGTGTGCTTTTCTTTCTTATCTTCAAAAGCAAGCTGAATAGCTTCGTAACCGTCTTTTTCCTTGGTACGGACTTGGGTTACCACGCATGGCCCAGCTTCAATAACAGTACACGGAATGTTTTTACCATTCTCATCGAATATGCTGGTCATACCTATTTTCTTACCTAATAATCCTGACATTTCTCTTTATCTTTTATCCGTTCTGAATTGTTAAACTTTTATCTCAACCTCAACACCGCTGGGTAATTCCAGTTTCATTAAAGAATCAATTGTTTTTGAGGATGAGTTATACACATCCATCAACCTCTTAAATGTGCTCAGTTCAAACTGTTCCCTTGACTTTTTGTTCACAAAAGTTGAACGGTTAACAGTGAATACCTTTTTATGAGTTGGTAAAGGGATAGGTCCGCTGACAACAGCACCTGTTTGTTTTACCGCTTTTACAATCTTCTCTGCTGATTTATCAACCAGATTATGATCGTAAGATTTAAGCTTAATTCTAATTCTTTGGCTCACTTTTATAACGTTTTTAACTAATTATTCCTTTAACTTCTTTAATGATCTCTTCGGTAACAAATTTTGGAACAGGCTCATATCTGTAAAATTCCAATGTTGAGTTTGCCCTTCCTGAAGTTAATGACCTCAGTGTAGTAACATAACCAAACATTTCTGATAATGGCACTTTAGCCTGAACCACCTGCGCTCCAACTTTTGCCGCTACATTCTCAACGATTGCCCGTCTCTTGTTCAGGTCGCCTGTAACGTCACCAACATATTCATCAGGTGTTACTATCTCCAGCTTCATAACCGGCTCCAGCAGAACAGATTTCACTTTTCGGGCTGCATTCTTAAACCCGATTTTTGCAGCCAGTTCAAAAGATAACTGATCGGAATCTACCGCATGGAATGATCCATCGAACAACCTGATCTTCATACTATCTACAGGGTATCCAGCGAGTACTCCATTTTGCATAGCTGCCTTGAATCCTTTTTTAACCGATGGTATAAATTCTTTAGGTATAGTACCCCCCCTAATCTCGTCAATAAATTGCAATCCTTCTTCACTATCGTCAGCTGGTCCAATTTCAAATTGGATATCGGCAAATTTACCCCTGCCACCTGTTTGCTTCTTATATATTTCCCTGTATTCGCCTGAGCCTACAATACGTTCCTTATATGAAACCTGAGGCTGGCCAACATTACATCCTACATTAAACTCGCGCTTCATCCTGTCGATAAGAATATCGAGATGCAATTCGCCCATTCCGGAAATAATTGTCTGTCCCGAATCTTCATCACTCCTGACTTTGAAAGTAGGATCTTCCTCTGATAATTTTGCCAACGCCGATGACATTTTATCTAAATCTTTCTGTGTTTTCGGTTCAATAGCTACACTGATTACAGGATCGGGGAATGTCATGGACTCAAGAATAATCTGATGTTTCTCATCACATAAGGTGTCACCCGTACGGATGGTTTTAAACCCGACAGCAGCACCAATATCACCTGCTTCTATTTTTTCCATCGGCTCCTGCTTGTTGGCATGCATTTGCATGAGCCGGCTGATTCTTTCTTTTTTACCGGTAGATACATTATATACATAAGAACCTGCTTTCAATGTACCTGAATAAACTCTGAAGAAAACCAGGCGCCCGATGAATGGATCGGTGGCAATTTTAAAAGCCAATGCACTGAAATGATCATCAGGATCAGCATGACGAACGACATCCTGATCCGATTTCGGATTTATACCGGTTATAGGTGGAACATCCAACGGGCTCGGAAGAAATTCGATAATAGAATTCAACAGCATTTGAACTCCTTTATTCTTAAAAGCAGAACCACACATGACAGGTGTTATTTCCATTGACAGTGTTGCTTTTCTGATCACTTCGATCATATCTTCTTCAGTAATAGAATGCGGATCTTCCATAAATTTCTCAAGCAGCTCATCACTTTCCTCAGCCACACCTTCGATCAATTTCATCCGATAGGTATGTGCCAGTTCTTCAAGATCTTCAGGTATAGGTATTTCCGTAATAGTCAATCCCTTGTCCGTATCATCCCAAATAAAAGCTTTATCTTTAACAAGGTCAACAACCCCGCGGAAATCTTCTTCTGCTCCTATGGGTATTTGAATTGGCACCGGATTAGCACCAAGCCTTTCTTTGATCTGATCGACCACTCCGAAAAAGTCAGCACCGGCCCTGTCCATTTTATTGACAAAGCTTATACGTGGTACATTATACTTATCGGCTTGTCTCCATACAGTTTCTGATTGTGGCTCAACACCGCCAACAGCACAGAATAAAGCTACAGCGCCGTCAAGAATACGTAATGAGCGTTCCACCTCTACCGTAAAGTCAACGTGACCCGGAGTATCGATAATATTTATCTTATATTTTTTATTGAACAGATCCCAGTAAACAGTTGTAGCCGCTGAGGTAATCGTAATTCCACGCTCCTGTTCCTGAACCATCCAGTCCATGGTAGCAGCTCCTTCGTGTACTTCACCAATTTTATAGTTCTTCCCCGTATAATACAGGATGCGCTCTGTGACAGTGGTTTTACCCGCGTCAATATGAGCCATAATCCCGATATTACGGTTAAGACCTAATTTATTGGATATGTTTATTTGAGCTGCCATTTATTTTTTCAAGCTGTTCATTTAAAATCTAAAATGTGAGAATGCCTTGTTTGCTTCAGCCATTCTGTGCGTATCTTCTTTCTTTTTATAAGCAGCGCCTTCATCTTTATAAGCAGCCAAAATCTCACCAGCCAACTTCTGTCCCATACTTTTTTCATGACGTTTCCGGGAGAAGCCGATCAGGTTTTTCATGCCAATAGACTGTTTGCGGCTTGCTGGAATTTCAGAAGGAATCTGAAAAGTAGCTCCACCTATTCTACGACTTCTAACCTCTACAGCCGGTGTAACATTGGCAAGGGCTTTTTTCCATACTTCGATCGGGTCTTCACTTGTTTTTGCCGCTACAGTGTCCATTGCTTCATAAAAAATTCTGTAAGCAGTACTTTTCTTCCCTTGCAACATGAGGTTGTTTACAAACTTCGTCACCAAAACATCGTTAAATTTTGGGTCGGGAAGGATGATTCTTTTTTTTGGTTTTGCTTTTCTCATTATATATAAAGCTTATTATTCTTAACCACTATTATTTTTTCTTAGGCCTCTTTGTCCCGTATTTCGATCTGCGCTGCGTACGTCCTTCTACACCTGAAGTATCTAAAGCTCCACGGATAATGTGATACCTTACACCAGGTAAATCTTTCACACGTCCGCCACGAATCATAACAATTGAGTGCTCCTGAAGATTGTGTCCTTCACCCGGAATGTAGGCATTCACCTCTTTTCCGTTGGTAAGCCTTACCCTGGCTACTTTACGCATAGCCGAATTAGGTTTTTTAGGTGTGGTTGTATAAACCCTCACACATACACCGCGTCGTTGCGGACATGAATCGAGCGCCTTCGACTTGCTCTGATCGACA
>DGOT01000207.1 GCA_002389465.1 Bacteroidales bacterium UBA4459
ATCAAATTGTCAACTTTTTTGGCCCCGGCATACGTGGCAGCCTCCCACACCTGGCCTTCGTCCAGTTCACCATCGCCCATCAGGCAGTAGACCAGTTTGGGATCGTTATTCAGTTTTTTAGACTGTGCGGCTCCGTTAGCTATGGATAAACCCTGTCCAAGCGAACCGGAGGCAACTCTGACGCCCTGAAGTCCTTCCAAAACAGCCGGATGTCCCTGCAAGCGTGAGTTGATCTTACGGAAAGTAGCCAGTTCCGAAACTGAAAAATAGCCACTTCGGGCAAGCACACTGTAATAGGCCGGACTGATGTGCCCGTTCGAGAGCAGAAACAAATCCTGGTCTTTTGCATCCATGTCAAACGGGTCCGGCTGATGGTCCAGTACTTCGAAAAAAAGTGCTGTCAGTAAGTCGGTGCAGCCAAGCGATCCGCCCGGATGCCCCGATGCCGCTCCATGCACCATCCGGATGATATCCCTTCTAACCTGTGAAGCAATTTGTTGTAATTCAGCAACTGTTGGCATATTAATTAATTGTTATTGAGAAGAGTATGGATTATACGTTCTTTTTTAAGAATCAAATCACGAAAGTAAGATATTTACTTTTGCGTATATGTATATTTTTTTAAACAGCTGATGAAAATTCCATAAATTTGACGCTTTATTACAGACTTTATGAGGCATTCCGCATCTGCATATTTTTTCCGATTGTTAATAACAATCATGATTGTGTCGGGAACGACAAAGGTTGTCCGTGCCCAGAAAGATGAAAACCGGCAGCCGGATGTCGAAAAATGGACCGACTCGGTCTATAACTCGCTGACAATAGAGGAGCAAATCGCACAACTGATTTTTGTACGCGCCAATTATTCGGGAAAACCTTACCTGAAAGAAGTAGATCAGTTCATTGGTAAATATAACATTGGTGGCGTGGTCTTCTTTAAAAGCGATCCGGTGGCACAGGCCGTGCAGACAAATAAATGGAATGCACTGGCGAAAACACCTCTGTTGGTGGCTATGGATGCCGAGTGGGGGCTGGGTATGCGGCTTGAACATACCGTAAAATATCCTCTGCAAATGACACTGGGAGCGCTTGAGAATCAGGCATATATTTACCGGATGGGTGCCGAGATTGGTGAGCAATGCCAGCGTATGGGTATCCAGATCAATCTGGCGCCCGTGGCGGACGTGAACAACAACCCGGCGAACCCGGTGATCGGGATGAGGTCGTTTGGCGAAGACCCTGAAAAGGTGTCGCTGAAAGCCTATCAATACATGAAAGGGATGCAGGATGCAGGGATCATTGCATGTGCCAAGCATTTTCCCGGACACGGGAATACCAATACCGATTCACACCTCGACCTGCCTGTAATTAAAGCGTCAAAAAAAGAATTACGGAATGTAGAGCTGGTGCCTTTTCAATACCTGATCGACCACGGAGTTTCGGCTGTTATGACGGCACACCTGTCGGTGCCGGCACTCGACAACAAAAAAAACAGGGCATCTTCTCTCTCGGAAAAAATTGTGGACGGCTACCTGAAAAAGAAAATGGGGTTCAAGGGGCTTGTCATTACAGACGGTCTGGATATGAAAGGCGTAACCAAGAACAATAGGCCAGGAAAAGTAGCCCTGAAAGCATTCATGGCAGGCAATGATATTCTGCTTATTCCGGATGATGTGCCTGCTTCCATTCAGACGATAAAAGAAGCCATCGAGAAAGGAAAAGTTGGTAAAGAACGGCTGAAAGAGAGTTGCAAAAAAATCCTCCGGTACAAGTATCTGAGTGGTGCCTGGAAAAAAACACCAATTGACGTAACGAATCTTCTGGCTGATCTGAACCATCCGTCGTATCAACATACTGTTGACGAACTTTTTGCCGAAGCAATTACTGTAATGAAGAATGAAGAAAATATTCTTCCGCTGGCATATCCCGACACCTTGCATCCGGCCGTGCTGATTATCGGCTCGGAGGAAGAAACCTCCTTTGAGCAGCCGCTGCAACAGTTTATGCCTTTTGCTGTCTTCCGGTTGCCACACGATGCCGGAACGGTTGCCAAACAAGAGGTTTTGGATGCACTGGAGAGTTATAACCTTGTGGTAACCGCCGTTGTAAATACGAATATCCTGGCATCAAAAAGATATCATGTTACAGAGGGTGATGTGCAATTTATCGAGCATGTGGCCAGGAACAAAGCGGTTATTCTGACTATTTTTGCCAGCCCCTATGTTTTGGATTTCTTCAGCGGAACGGCCAATTTCAAAGCCATCTTAATTTCGTATCAGGACAAACCGTATATGCAGAGAGTGTCGGCCGAGGCAATCCTGGGCATCCATAAAGCCAATGGTAAATTACCCGTCAGTGCGGCAGGATTTATGGCAGGAACGGGTATCCTGATCGAAAAGTCAAGGTTGTCGTACACCACACCCGAAGAGTTAGGGATCGACACATTGTATTTATCAAAAATCGACTCCATTGCCTTAAACGGAATCGAGATGAAAGCCTATCCCGGCTGCCAGATACTTGCAGCCAAAGACGGCTACATCTTTTATCAAAAATCATTCGGGTACCATACCTATGACAAAAAACAAAGAGTGGAAAACAACGATGTGTACGACCTGGCATCGCTCACAAAGATATTGGCTACGACACCGGCATTGATGCGTATGACAGATGAAGAGAAGGTTGATATCAACGGTCGCTTATCGGACTACTTGCTGTACCTCAGAGGAACCGATAAAGAAAATCTCGGTTTCCGTGAAGTGCTGGCGCACCAGGCAGGCCTGCAAAGCTGGATACCGTATTACGAAGAGACTATCTGGAATACCGACTGGGACACAGCAGTTTACCGTTCTTCTATTTCCGAGTTGTTTCCGGTACGTGTGGCCGAGCATATGTACATCCAGGAGAATTACAATTACGCTATTTACAATGAGATTATCAGCTCGCCGCTACAGGAAAAAGAATACACATACAGCGACCTCGGTTTTTATCTTTTTAAGGATATGATCGAACACATGAACAACACCGAGCTGGATGACTATGTGTATCAAACGTTTTATAATCCACTCGGATTAAGGCATTTGAAATATCAGCCGCGCAGGTATTTTCCGCTGAAGAAAATCATTCCCACCGAAAACGACCAGGTGTTCCGTCATCAATTGCTGCTTGGTGATGTTCACGACCAGGGAGCAGCTATGCTCGGTGGTATCTCAGGGCACGCCGGATTGTTCGGCAATGCTTACGATGTGGCCGTGATGATGGACATGTTTTTAAATAAAGGTGTATACGGAGGTCGGCGTTTTATCAACAAAGAAACGCTGGACGATTTTACTTCCTACCAGTTTCCTGAGGACGACAACCGCCGTGGACTCGGATTTGACAAACCGTTGCTGGAATACGAAGAACACAGGACAAATTGCAGGTCCGCGTCGCCGGAAAGTTTCGGCCATTCGGGATTTACAGGTACCTATACCTGGGCCGACCCCGAGACAGGCCTGATTTATGTATTTTTGTCGAACCGCGTTTATCCTGATATGCACAATAAAAAAATTATGGAGCTGGACATCAGGACAAATATTCATCAATTATTTTATGACGCGATAGGAGAAGAGAAGTAAACTATGGGCCACCATCATCATCATAGCGAACAAGGGAAAAAACTGCTTGTTACAGTGCTGTTGAACCTGCTGATAACACTTGCCGAGTTTGTGGGTGGTGTTTTCTCCAATAGCCTGGCCCTGATTTCCGATGCTTTTCATAACCTCAGCGATACGGTGGCCATTCTGATAGCTTACATTACAGAGCGGGTGAGCCAGAGAGTTTCCGATAAGCAGCATACATTCGGCTATAAGCGGATACAAATATTGGCAGCCTTGTTCAATGCCGTTACCCTGATCGCCATTTCTGTTTACCTTATCTTCGAAGCATGGGACCGCTACCAGAATCCGCAGCCCATTAAAAGCCTGTTGATGTTGTCAGTGGCACTGATCGGTCTGTTGGCCAACCTGTTGAGCGTCTTGCTGCTGAAATCATACCGTAAGGAAAACCTGAACATCAAAGCTGTTTATCTGCACCTTATCGGTGACACACTTTCCAGCGTGGCGGTCATTATTGGCGGAGTATTGATTTATTTTTATAAATGGTACTGGATCGATCCGTTGATAACGGTACTTATCAGTTTATATATTATAAAAGAAACCTATGTGGTGCTGTGCGACACCTACAAGATATTGATGCAACAGACCCCATCGGGCATCGACCTGAATGATATTGTCACCAGCATTACGGCCTACGAAGAAATTAAAGGCATTCATCATATCCATATCTGGAACCTTACCGATACGGAAGTGCACTTTGAAGCCCACATCGATTTGTTTCAGGATTTGAAAGTGAGTGAAGGCCAGCACGTGGTGGATAAAATTCAGGAATTGCTGAAAGAAAAATTTAAGATAGATCATGTGACCCTGCAATTGGAGTATGACAGGTGTGACGATAAAGAACTTATTCATCAGGAAAGAGGAAAATAGAATACTTTCCGGCGTTTGCATCCTGTGAACCATCGTGATGGAAAAGTGAGGCCGGAAGACATAAAAAGTAAAAACAGAAAAAGAAAACATGGAAAATAGAAAGTCGAAAAATGTTTGGTTATGGGTTTTGGCAGTTGTTTTAACCTTAACTATTGTTATTTATCAAAGGGCTACCGGACCCACTTATCCGGCTGAAGGAGAAGTGCAACTCGGACAAGAGGAGATAGACTATAAACTTTTGAGATCGCATAATACAGGAACGGATGCCCCTATAGAAGTTGAAGTGGAGGACGAATCCGTTACGGGAAAGGTGACCTATAAAAGGTATAAAAGCTATGACGACTGGACAACGGTTAATATGGAACGGGCCGATGGGAAACTTACGGCAAAATTGCCCCATCAACCTCCGGCAGGAAAGATAGAATACAATGTCAGTTTGCAAAAAGACGGGCAGGAGATCAGCTTGACGGAAGAGCCGGTAGTTATCAGGTTTAAAGGTGTGGTTCCCGCACCTGTTTTGGTACCCCACATATTTTTCATGTTCATATCCATATTGTTTGGTATGCGGGCTGGCCTGGAAGCCATTTTCAAAGGAAACGACGGCCGCTTTTTTGTGGGAGTCACGCTGATCACACTTATTATCGGCGGACTGATACTGGGGCCCATTGTGCAAAAATTTGCCTTCGGCGCTTACTGGGCAGGTTGGCCTTTCGGTCACGACCTTACGGACAACAAAACAGTATTTACTTTTATATTCTGGCTTATAGCCTGGTTTGTCCTCCGAAAAAATCCGGCGAACAGGGCATGGCCTATTATTGCCACTGTTATGATGCTGGCCGTTTATATCATTCCGCACAGCGTGATGGGTTCCGAGATTGATCATACTAAAACGCCGGTTGAACAAACATCTGCCGAATAATGAACCTGAATATTATTATTGTCGGCATAACCGTCATCGTATCGATTATCGCATTCAGCAACCCGGAGTTGTTTTATAAGCTGAAGTTTAATGCGTACCAGATCAAGGAGCGGAAAGAGTATTACCGGTTTTTTACTTATGCTTTGTTACATGCAGGATGGTTGCATCTTATCATCAATATGTATGTGTTGTACTCTTTCGGAAATATTGTAGAGCAGGTGCTCATGGCGCATTTTGCTTTTAAGGGGGTGCTGTATTACGGACTCTTGTACGTAGGCGGCATCCTATTCTCCACACTTTTGGACTTCAGAAAGCAGAAAGCCAACCCATACTACAGTGCTGTAGGGGCTTCGGGAGCAGTTTCGGCCGTGGTTTTTTCGAGCATCCTGTTATATCCTTCCGGCAGCATCTTTATTTTTCCCATACCCTTTCCACTGCCGTCCTGGATATTCGGTATTGTTTATCTGATCTATTCGGTATACATGGGTAAACGGGGCACCAGTAACATAGGGCACAGTGCCCACTTCTGGGGAGCAGTATTTGGGATTGTCTATACGATAATTTTGATTCCGGGTGTAGTGCAGAACTTCTTTGACGCGGTTTTTTAGATCAATTAGCTGCCGGGTCTATGGGGAAATTTTTCCAGTAACGGTACTTTTCACCCATCTTGTTAACTAATGTTTCCCACATGGTCACAGGTTTGATATCCATAACATATTCTTTAGTGGCTTTGGCAATGATCCATGAATTTTTTTTAAGTTCGGAATCCAGTTGGTTAGCAGTCCAACCTGAATAGCCGATAAAAAAGCGGATATCTTCAGGGGAAATTGCTTTCAGCAGCATCATCTCTTTCAACGCTTCCAGATCGCCGCCCCAGTACAAACCATTAATGATTTCCAAACTGTCTCCCAGTTGGTCGCCTTTGGTGTGGATGTAAAACAGGTTTTCGGTGTCCACAGGACCGCCAAGATACATAGGTGCATCAAATTCGGGAAAGCCCTTCACTACATCGTTAAAGTTTGCCGAAACAGGCTTGTTCAGGATGGCGCCGAACGATCCTTCCTCGTTGTGTTCGGCAAGCAGAACCACCGAACGGCCAAAGAAATAATCGCCCATCAGCGGTTCTGACAATAGTATTCTTCCACGTGCCGGTTTTATATTGTTGGTTCTTATGCTTAAAAATTTGTCAAGTTCGTTCATTTTCTTTCGTTTCTGAATAGCAGAATTTACCTTACTTTTACATGATTTTTACAAAAAACATACCATCCCGTTTATGCGCCAAAATGACCACCATAAATATAAAAAATTCCGCGAACAATTTCCTTATTTCCGGTTTGTAGGTTATGAATACGAGCAAAAGAATGGTGATCTGAATATCCGGTTTACGTTTGATCTGTCTGGAAAATACACGTTTACACCAACTTTGAAATTAGTGCACCGGGATTTCTATGGATTGAATAAAATACCACAGGAGGAGTTGTCCAACATCATTTTTCATATCGGGATGATCGAATTGATCAGTTACTGGAAACTGACATGTTCACCGCAGGTGATCATTGAACCGCACCGGCTCACAAAAGAACAGCTTAGCTGGTGGAAAAAACTGTACTACACCGGTCTGGGTGAATTTTTCTATCTGAACGGAATCAATCCTGACCGGGAGAAGTTCATGCATCTTCAATCGAATGGAGCAGAGTTAACCATCCTTAACGGGGAGTTAAGCGGAGAGAAAGTACTGGTACCCGTAGGCGGGGGAAAAGACTCGATAGTGACGCTGGAGCTATTGAAAGATACTTCTTTTCAAGTACATCCTATGATACTCAATTCGCGGGAAGCCAGTAACAGATCTGTGGAGATTTCCGGTTACGAAATGACACAATCGGTTGTGGTGGAGCGTACGCTCGACCCGTTGATGCTGGAGTTGAATGCACAGGGATTTTTAAACGGCCATACGCCGTTTTCGGCTCTGCTGGCCTTTGTAAATGTGCTGGCAGCCGTGGCTTCCGGAACAAAATATATAGCCCTGTCGAATGAAAACAGTGCTAACGAGAGCACGGTGCCGGGTACAAATATCAACCACCAGTACTCCAAATCGTTTGAGTTTGAGCAGGATTTTGCTGATTACTGCAACACATATATTCATCCCGATCTGGCCTATTTCAGCTTCTTGCGTCCGCTGAATGAGCTACAGATAGCTGGGCTGTTTTCACAATTTCCGCAACATTTCGATAGTTTTCGGAGTTGCAATGTGGGCAGTAAAAATGACAGTTGGTGTGGCAAATGCCCCAAATGCTTGTTTACGTATATCATTTTATCGCCTTTTGTGCCTAAAGAAAAGTTACTGAATATTTTTCATGGCAATCTTCCGGATGATGTTTCGTTAAAAACCATTTTTGAGGAGTTAACAGGAACTTTGCCGGTGAAACCGTTTGAGTGTGTGGGTACGCCGGACGAGGTAAACACAGCTCTTGCTAAAGCGTATGGCGGAGAATCTCCCGAAAACCTGCCTGCTTTGTTAAAACATTATGTGTTTCCTGTGCGCGGGGAAGAAAATTACAAGCACCTGATCAGGTCGTTTAATAACCGGCATTTACTTCCTGCGCCTTTCCTGAAAATATTACTACGTCATTTATCTGTTCCTGTACCGGAGCAATTCGGCCTGTTTCTGAAAAATAAATTAGGCAAAGACCCAAAACTGCTGATTCTTGGCTTTGGCAAAGAAGGACAGTCAACATACCGCTTGCTTCGGAAGTACTACCCTGACATACCTCTACATATTGCCGACAGGAACGAATCGGTGCGGAAGGCAGAGTTGTTAGAAAAGGACCGGCAGGTATTTTTTCATTTAGGGTCCGGCTATCAGTCGGCATTAGAAGATTTTCCGGTCGTCATAAAATCACCCGGAATAAAAATTGAAAAACCTATAGATGGATTGATCTTAAGTTCGCAAACAGATCTTTTTCTGGAATTTTTCAACAGGCAGACGATAGGTGTTACCGGAACCAAAGGAAAAAGCACGACATCGTCACTCATTCATCATCTACTTGCAAAGTCTGGTAAAAAAACACTGTTGCTGGGCAATATCGGCGTTCCGCCTTTTGACATGGTCGATAAAATTGACAACGAAACACTGATTGTCTTTGAAATGTCGGCGCACCAGCTGGAAAACGTCAGCCATTCGCCTCATACAGCCGTGTTGCTCAACATTTTTCCTGAGCATCTCGATCATTTTAAGGATATTGATGCTTACAGAAGTGCCAAACACAACATCCTCAAATATCAGAAATCAAAAGATGTGGCCATCATACATCAGCAGTTTGCAACAGAGGCCAGAGGGGAGAGGCTGTTGTTCGGTCCTGAAAAGCAGGAGGGGATGATCGCTTTTGTTGATGCAAATAAATTGGTATTCTTTGATTTGGGAAAAAGTTTTGAATTAAATACCGATCGAAAGATTTTGATTGGAAAACATAACCTGCTGAATATTCTTGCTGCTTTATTGGTGGCTCATCAATACGGCCTTGAGTTAGCCGAAGCATTTGTACATGTGTCTTCTTTCCGGTCGTTGCCCCACCGGCTGGAATTTGTGGGCAATCATCAGGGCATTGACTTTTATAACGACAGTATTTCTACGGTGCCTGAATCGACTCTTGCAGCAGTGGAGGCTTTAGGTTATGTCAAAACGCTGATACTTGGTGGTTACGACCGGGGCCTTGATTATCGGCATCTGGTGCAGGCACTAAACAAAAGCAGAGTGGAACATTTTATCTTCCTGGGCAAGACGGGAGAGGTGATGCGAAAACTGTTTCAAGAAGTTGACTCAGCAAAAAATCTGGTACAGGTGGAAACAATTGACGAGGCGGTTGCTTATGCTTTTCAAAATACCGGTTCGGGAATTTGCCTGTTATCACCGGCGGCAGCCAGCTACGACCAGTTTCATAATTTTGAGCACAGGGGTGATGCGTTTAAAAATGCTGTGGAAAAGCAGGCACATAAAAAAAGCGGGTGACCCCGCTTTTAGTTCATTGAAAACCGTTTTTATTCTTTTTTGTCTTTTTCTTTAGGTGGCTCTTCTTTTTTCTTAGTGGTTTTCTTCTTTACTTCTTTTTTTGCTTCAACAGGCTTTTCTTCTTTTACTTCTGCGGCTTTACTGGCTGTTGTCTTTTTAGCTGTTGTTGTCTTTTTAGCCGTTGTTGTT
>DGOT01000005.1 GCA_002389465.1 Bacteroidales bacterium UBA4459
CAAAGCAAGAAAAGCAGGCATCAAGCTTTCGGTGATGATACTAAACGGACTGGGGGGACGAAAATATTCGAAGCAACATGCGGTAAATTCCGCCCGGATGATCAATAAAGTCCAACCCGAGTATCTCTCAACACTTGTGTTAAGTTTTCCTAACGGAGTGGAACATTTTAAAAAACGGTTTACGGGAGATTTTGAAGAATTGACCCAGTTAGAACTGATATCGGAAATGGGCAATTTTATCAGCCGACTGGAACTTGAGAGTACAATCTTCCGCAGCGATCATGCTTCCAATTACCTGGTACTGAAAGGTGTGCTCAAGCGCGATAAGGATGAACTGCTTCAACGCATCGCAAAAGTGTTGGAAAATCCCGGCGGCTCCGGCCTGAGGCCTGAATGGTTGCGGGGACTTTAATCTTTCCATAGAACACCTCCTTTCCAAATAACCAAATCCTTATCTTTGCCCAAAATTCAATGAACCGTGAGTAAATTTAAAAACCTTGTTGAAGAGTTAAGCTGGCGCGGGATGATCCACGATATGACACCGGGCACCGAAGAGCAACTGCTGAAAGAAATGACGTCGGGCTACATCGGTTTCGACCCCACAGCCGATTCACTACACATCGGCAACCTGGTACCTATCATGCTGCTGGTGCACCTGCAACGTTGCGGCCATAAGCCATACATACTCGTAGGCGGCGCTACCGGACAGGTAGGAGATCCTTCAGGAAAGGCGGAAGAACGGAAATTACTGTCCCTCGAAGATATTCAACATAATCTGGAAGGCCAGAAAAAGCAGCTGGTGAAATTCCTCGATCTTGAAAACGGGGAAAACAAAGCAGAGGTTGTCAACAACTACGACTGGTTCAAAAACTTTAATTTCCTCGACTTCATCCGGGACGCAGGTAAACACATAACCGTGAATTACATGCTGGCCAAAGACTCAGTGAAAAAACGGCTCGAAAGCGGCATGTCGTTCACCGAATTCAGCTACCAGCTGGTACAGGGTTACGACTTTTACTGGCTGTACAAAAACAAAAATGTGAAACTTCAGCTGGGCGGTTCCGACCAGTGGGGAAATATCCTGACGGGAACGGAATTGATCCGCCGAAAATTTTTCGCCGATGAGCAAAAAGAAGCCGATGCTTTTGCCCTCACATGCCCGTTGATTACCAAAGCCGACGGCACCAAATTCGGCAAGAGTGAGGGCGGTAATGTGTGGCTCGATCCGGAAAAAACATCCCCCTACAAATTTTACCAGTACTGGCTGAATGCCTCGGACGAAGATGCCGAAAAATGGATCAGATACTTTACGCTGCTGCCCAAAGAAGAGATTGAAGAAATCGCCAAACAACACCACGAAGCGCCTCACATGCGGTTGCTGCAAAAAGCACTGGCTAAAGATGTTACCGTCAGAGTACACTCGGAAGAAGATCATAACATGGCCGTGGAAGCATCGCAGATATTGTTTGGCAAAGGTACTACCGAAACCTTAAAAAAACTTTCGGAAGATGTGCTGCTTTCTGTTTTCGAAGGTGTGCCGCAGTCGGAAGTGTCGCGCACAGAATTTGAACAGGGCATCGGACTGCTCGACTTCCTGTCGGAAAAAGTAGGCGCCTTCAAATCAAATGGCGAGGCCCGGCGCATGCTGAAAGACAATGCCGTGGCCGTCAACAAACAGAAGATCAGAGACGATTTTCAGATCAGCACCAAAGACCTATTGAACAACAAGTACATTCTGGTGCAAAAAGGTAAAAAGAACTATTACCTGGTAAAGGTTGTGTAGCTGCTTCCCTTGCTTCAGAGATACCACTGAAACAGCTGCGTTTTTAATTTCCGGTTTTTAACAATTACCTGTGATTAACTCTTCGTTCGGTTGTCTGTAAAATCGACTGCACTATCCTAAATTTACAGCCGACAAACATGATTCATCTGTGGTAAAACAAGCAAATAACGAATTGGACGCACTCATCAGCCTGATTGACGAGCCGGACAAGGAGATGTATCTGACCATCAGGGAAAAAATATCCGGCTACGGAAAAGAAGCCATTCCGAGGCTGGAAGAAGCCTGGCTGCATTCGGAAAGTTCTGAAAATGCTGACCGGCTGGAACATATTATTGATGAAATACGTTTCAACGACCTGTACCACGAGTTGAAAAGCTGGTCCGATTTTCAGCATAACGACTTATTAAAAGCCTTCCTGCTCCTATCAAAATTCCGTTTCCCCGACATGGACGAGGAAAAATATCTATCCGAGTTTGACCAGTTGAAACAGGATGTGTGGCTCGAAATAAATGAAAACCTTACCGCCCTGGAGAAAATTAAGGTGATGAACCATGTGCTGTTCGAAATCCATCAGTTCAAGGGACAATCCCCGAAACAAAAAAGTCCTCTGAACACCTACTTTATTAACGAACTGCTGGACAGCAAAACCGGAAATGCACTGACACTGGGCATGCTGTACATGACTATTGCGCAACAACTGGATATTCCTATTTTTGGTATCGACCTTCCGGATCATTTTGTACTGGCGTACATGGATGACTCCATGCCATTAAAAGATATAGAAGACTACATGGAAGATGAGGTTTTGTTTTACCTGAATGCGCTGAATAAAGGAGCCGTTTTTACGCAAAATGAGATTGAGTTGTACCTGAAACAAATGAAATTTGAGGTCAATGATACCTATTTTCGGCCATGCCGCAACAAAAGCATCATAAGGAGGCTAATCACCGAAATGGCAGACACATACACACTTGAAAATATGCCTGAAAAAGCAGACACACTAAACCTGTTGCTTGGCGCACTGGATTAGCGTGTGCTTTTAATACAGTGAACTTAATACGACTTCAGGAACGTATTGATATTTTTCTCGATCCGGTCCAAAACACCTTCGGTAGGCACTCTGTTGAATTTCTCGCCCGTAACCTGTTCATAAAGTTCGATGTAACGCTCGGAAATACTGGTGACTACTTCATCTGTCATCTCAGGAACCTGCTGCCCTTCCTGTCCCTGGAAGCCGTTTTCCATCAGCCATTCACGGACAAACTCTTTGGAGAGTTGCTTTTGAGGCTCGCCTTTGTCAAAACGTTCCTGGTATTTGTCGGCATAAAAATAGCGGGAAGAGTCGGGTGTATGAATCTCATCAATCAGATAGATCTGGTCGCTAATTTTCCCGAATTCATACTTAGTATCAACAAGAATAAGCCCCTTTTCGGCAGCGATCTCTGTTCCCCGCTCAAATAGCTTAATCGTGTATTCTTTCAGTTTTGCATAATCTTCAGCCGACACGATCCCGCTGCTGATAATTTCCTCTTCGGAGATATCTTCATCATGCCCTTCGGCAGCCTTTGTTGTGGGTGTAACAATAGGTTCGGCAAAGCGTTCATGTTCCTTTAAACCATCAGGAACCGGCACACCACAAATAGCACGCGCACCGGATTTATAGGTACGCCACGAACTGCCCGTAAGGTACCCGCGTATGATCATTTCTACCGGAAAAGGTTTGCAGTACTTTCCGACAGTCACCATTGGATCGGGGCTGGCCACTTTCCAATTGGGTACAATGTCGACGGTTGCATCTAAAAATTTCGAGGCGATCTGGTTCAGTACTTGCCCCTTGTAAGGAATGCCCCGCGGAAGTACCACATCGAATGCCGAAATACGGTCGGTGGCTACCATCACCAGCAGCTCATCGTTAATATTATAGACATCTCTGACTTTTCCGTGGTATACACTTTTTTGTTGCGGAAATTCAAAATCTGTTCTGATAATTGCTTCGTTCATTCTTTTGTTGTTCGTTATATGTTATTTGTTATTCGTTGAGTTCATTATAATTCAATCTTCTTCCTTCTTCTTATTATACGCATCGATAATGGACGAAACCAGTTTATGACGTACCACATCCCTGCCGTCCAGGTACACAAAATCAATTCCCTTAATACCTTTCAGAAGTCCCGGTGCCTGCAGCAATCCTGACAATTTCTTCCGCGGAAGATCAATCTGTGTCACATCGCCGGTAACAATAAATTTGGACGATTTCCCCATACGTGTCAAGAACATCTTCAACTGGCTTTCGGAAGCATTTTGTGCCTCATCGAGGATGGCAAAAGCATTACTCAGTGTCCGACCGCGCATAAATGCCAGTGGAGCTATTTCGATCGTTTCATCTTCGAGGTACGACAAAAACTTGCTTGTTGGCAGCATATCCCGCAGTGCATCATACAACGGCTGAAGATACGGGTCAAGTTTTTCTTTCATATCGCCCGGTAAAAAGCCAAGGCTCTCCCCTGCCTCAATAGCGGGACGCGTCAGCACAATGCGTTTTACCTGCTTGTTCTTCAAAGCACGTACCGCTAGTGCCACCGCCGTATAGGTTTTTCCTGTTCCGGCAGGACCGATGGCAAAAACGAGGTCGTTTTTCTCACAACTGGTGACCATCTTCTTCTGGTTCGGTGTTAAAGCTCGTATCAGTTTGCCGTGGCTGCCATATACCAGGACGTCATCTCCTTTTTCCGATACATGATTCCCCGGCTCGTCTTCACTCATAATCTGGCGAACCACATCCTCGTTGATCTTCCCAAATCGGTCAAAATGGATCAGAAGCAGGTCGAAGCGCTTTTCAAAGTTATTTATCTGCTTCTCTTCACCAATCAGCTTTATCAGTTCGCCCCTGGCAATGATCTTAAGTTTAGGGAACAGCTCTTTAATCTCGTTCAGGTGCTTATCACCCGGGCCGTATATTTCCAGCGGGCTTCCAATGTCCAGTTGCAGAATTCGTTCACTCATTTAATAAGAGAATCAGGTCGTAAATAAAGTAAAATTCAAAAATATTAAAAATAACGCCGGTAAGGGCTTAAAAATTTATAATTTTGAATTTCATAATCATCACAACAATTAATCAATTTAGCCGGGTAGTATCTGACATGGCCATTCTTACATTAACCAGTGATTGGGGAACAAGCGATTATTATACCGGAGCTGTAAAAGGCAGGGTTCTTGCGCAACTTCCCGAAACAACTATTGTGGATATTACCCACGAGATCGAACCATTCAATTCGATTGAAGCAGCCTACATCATAAAAAATAGTTATAAAAACTTTCCGGATGGCTCCGTACATCTTATCGGCATGAATACGGAAGAGTCTATCAGTCGCCCGCATACCGTTGCTTTGTATGACGGTCATTATTTTATCGGCACCGATGATGGCATCTTCTCGATGATTTTTGAGCAAGAGCCAGATGAAATGATAGAAATGGAGATTATTCAGGAAACGGAGAATTTCACTTTTTCGGGCAGAGACAGGTTTGTTAAAGCAGCGGTACACCTGCTGAAAGGAGAGCCAATGGAAAAACTGGGAAACCCGAAAAAGGAGATGACTCAAAAATTATTGTTTGAGCCGGTAGTAGACAAAGATTCGATCAGGGGTGTGGTGATGCACGTCGATTCGTACGAAAACCTGATCACCAATATTCCAAAGGATTTATTTAAAGAAGCTGTTGGAAACCGGCATTTCTCCATCTCATTGCGTTCCGTAACGGTTAATAAGATCAGCACTTCGTATGATGATGCACCGCAAGGTGAAGTGGTAGCATTGTTTGCCAGCAATAATGTACTTGAAATTGCCATCAATAAGGGAAAAGCTGCTTCTTTGCTAGGTATGAAATGGAACGATTCTGTGTTGATCCATATCGATTAGAGCGAGTATCTATCAATTCCACCGGTACAGCCATTTCTTTTCAGTGAGCACATAAGCTTTCAGTATAATCCAGCCTGACAAAGCTCCAACAGCCGCACCCACCAGTACGTCCAGAGGGTAGTGTACACCTAAATAAACTCTACTGTACATCACCAGTAGTCCCCATACAAGCAATACCCATACAAGCCACGGATGCCGCTTTGAAAGCAAACCGGATATAAAAACAACGATACCGAATACATTGGTAGCATGTGAAGAAACAAAACCGAATTTACCACCGCAATGGCCGTTTACCAGATGTACCATAGGGAGAAGTGCCTCATTATGACACGGACGGACACGTTCAAACATGTTTTTAAAAAGATGTACCGACACCTGATCGGTCAGTGCCACTAAAACAGCTACAAACAACAGGGCTACAACAGCTTTCTTTCTGTATTCCTTAATCAGCAGATACGCCAGAAATAAGTACAAAGGGAGCCAGAATAACTTTGCGCTGATGTACACCATTGCCATGTCGAAAAAAGCAGTATGCCAGCCATTGATCAACAGGAATAATCTCGTATCAGCCTCTAACAGTAAATCCAGCATACGTACCTAAGGATTATTTTATTAACTCCAGCGACTCTTTCCTCATCTCATTATAATGTATATTATAGGGGTCGCGTTTGATCAGAACATCAATATATTTTCTGGCTTTTTTTCCGTTTCCTTTCTCCAGGAGTTTTTCGGCTTTCTTCAGGTAATAGTCATCATCGTTACAAACATAACCTGGTGTATCGGTCTCACAAACAAAAACTGCATCTTCCGTGTTGGTTTCCACATCACTAATCCTGAATTGTATCGGAATTTCAAAACGGCTGTATTTATCATCCTTACACTCATTCCACTGTCCCTGGGTTAAATCAAACAAATTAGCTAATTGTTCATTGATGGAGGCATGTATCGGATTTTTTATGGAGAAATCGGTTAAAACACCATCACAATTCACTATAAACGATACGATAACGATACCCATGATGCAGTTCTTTTGCAGCACTTCGGGGTACGTTACATGCTGATTGAACAATTTCTCAAACGAATAAAACCCACCTTTGTACCTGTAGTCCAGCTGAATCATTATATTTTTCTTTCTGCTTTCGCTCACCGTACTTATTTCCTGCGCCGGAACAACACTTGAAAGCAACATCACACTCAGAATCAACAAACTGATCACTTTATTCATAACTACGTTTAAATTATATAACAAGCCGTAAATGTAGCAAAATCATTTATTCGTACCGGTAAAAAAACTCCATTCCTTTAATTTCGCTTTCCAACGCAATCTCCGCTATCTCTGTCATTAACGGATAGGCATATAACTGCAAAGAATGCGGGTAAAATACAAAAACAGTACCGGACACATTTTCGTACAGCACATCTACGGGAATATCTTCCAGCACTTTGATCAGTTTCTCCTGATGCTGATCTATTTGGTACGCATACAGCTTACCGGCTGCTGCAAAAAGATATGATCCCTCCCACGCTTCGCAAGCCGCTACAATACTCCCGACACCGGGTTGTATCGTTCCTTCAAATGAATTTTTGTACGGATCAAAGACAGTGATCAATCCTTCATTTTCATGGTTTCCGACAACAACCGCTTTTGACGGATCTTTATCTGCTAAAAAAGTAACAAGCTCAAAATCCACCGGATAGAGGCACTTTTTAACACCGCTTACCTTGTAAAACGAAACCAGGCTCCTGTGACCGTTAATTTTGGACCTATAAAATCCAATCACGAATTCGTCAAGCACAGCCATCTGTTCCGGGATGGAATCCGCCAGTCTTTCGGTCACCAGTTTCGGTTGTCCGGTCAGCCCTGAATATGCCGTGATCTGACCATTGCCCATAGCAGCATATATCCAGTCGGCGTCTGCTTGCACATCGGTATAAAACGGATAAGGGAAAAGCGGCTCAGTTTCCCATAGCTGTTGCTGCTCCGTTAAGGAAAAAGTTCGCAGTTTAGCAGGGATATCCGTTGTAAAATATAATTTTTCGTAATAATTTGAAATACTGCTGGCTATGTAATTGCCGCTTATCTGAGTAAATGACACAGGCTCCAATTCACGATTGTAAAATGTTATGTTCATTTGATTGACCGAAGTTTTGACGAACAAATAAAATCCCTGATATTCAAGTGGCTTATTGGTTAACTGTACAGGAAAATAATTGTTCTGACTTTCACCGTGAATACTTGCGGAGATCAGGATGTAATAGGGCACCTCACCTGCATCCTGAAGAGCATGTAAAACCATCGTTTCGGTAAGTTCGACACCCATTTCAGGCGTATGGATGTATTTATTGCCAAACAACGGAATGTAGTTTCTGTTCACGATACTTAGAACAACATAGTCCGGCACCTGTTCACCGGTAATTTTAAAACTTATCTTCACCGTATCCGGAAGGCGTAGCAGCGTGTTCTCATCTGGACTGATCAACTCAACTTGAGCCAAGGGCACATCATCGGTTTTTCGGCACGAAGCGAAAGCCCAAAGCAGAAGAAAAAATATCAATACAGAGGAAATATTCCGTGTCATATTATTATTTATTTGAGGCTGCCTCCAATAATCTTCGGTTTTTCAACATAATTCATTAAGAACAATGCAAAATACACAAGAATTATGAATTAAAGCTGTTGGAAGAATGAATAAAAAGCACAATTTTTTGTAATTTTCCACTTCTTTTAAAACCTGATAGCCATGTTAGACGATCTCAGACTTGATAATGTGTTGTTCCTCGACATAGAAACAGTTCCGGCCTTTTCCGAATTTGAAAAGCTGTCCGATGAAACAAAGAAGCTTTGGGAGAAGAAAGCCGAATTACTAAAGCGTAATGATCCCGAAGCTACTGCCGACAAGCTATATGCACGTGCCGGTATTTATTCCGAGTTTGGAAAGATTGTCTGCATTTCATGCGGTTTCGTCAACGGTAAAGAGTTCCGGATAAAATCATTTTATGGCGATGATGAGCATATTCTGCTGGAAGAATTTGCCCACATGCTCAACAAGCATTACGACACCGACAGGTACCTGCTTTGTGCCCACAATGGAAAAGAGTTTGATTTCCCGTACATTGCCCGGCGTATGCTTATCAGCAGCATTAAACTGCCCCGCATTCTTGACTCGGCCGGTAAAAAGCCTTGGGAGGTACGCCACCTTGATACGATGGAACTATGGAAATTTGGTGATTATAAGCATTACACTTCGCTCGAATTGTTAGCTTCCATATTCAATATCCCAACACCCAAAGACGATATTGACGGGAGCATGGTAGGCCATGTGTACTGGGAAGAGAAGGACCTCGAAAGAATTGTCACTTACTGTCAGAAGGATGTCATCACCATCGCCCAGTTATTACGCCGGTATATGGGCTTGCCCCTGATCAGTGAAGCTGATATTCATTATATGTAAACTGCAAGTTCTCATATCACTAAAATCAGAAATAATTGGAACGACATATCCTATCCAAATCCACCTTTATCAGGGGAAATCAATGCCTGAAATCGCTGTACCTGAATAAGAAAAGGCCTTTCCTGCGCGATAAACTCAGCCCGGAACAACTGGCCGTATTCAAACGGGGAACAAGAATCGGAAAGCTGGCACAGCAACTGTTTCCGGATGGGATTGATATGTCGCCAAAATCACCGACGCAATTTCAAAAACGGGTACTGGAAACCGCCGAAATCATCCGGCAGAAAAAGCATAACACCTTGTATGAAGCCGTTTTTCAGTACGATCAACTGTTGATTATGCTCGATATCTTACATCGTACCGACGGCACATGGTACGGCTACGAGGTAAAAAGTTCCCTGAAAATTTCCGACACTTACGTGCTGGATGCTGCCTTTCAATACTATGTGATCAACAACAGCGGCTTGCAGCTAAAGGATATGTTTCTGGTGTATGTCAATAAAGATTACCAGCACGGAGATGAAATCAGACTGAAGGAATTATTTGTGTTTGAAAGTGTCCTTAACCGGGTGCTTGGGCTTCAGGAATTCGTAGAGCACAAAGTTGTCGAAGAAAAAGAAGCGCTTATGCGGAACAGTTCACCGGAGATTGAAGTCGGAGCACATTGTTTTGATCCTTATCCCTGCGATTTTCTCGGCCATTGCTGGAAAAAAGTAAAAGATAAGTCACTACTTGAAAAAAACAAACCCTCCTCCAACGAACAATTCTATGATTTTCTGGACAAGATCAACCGCTTGTAAGTACAAAGAATCTTTAAAGACCCCTTTGAGCCAATTCTACTAACATTCTGGTATCAACCTACTTATTTCCGGATAAAAATAGTTATCAACAGCTTATTAACCACCTGCCATTATTTGTAATTTTGACGTATGGAAGAGGCAGCAAAAAACATACGAAAAAAATCGTCCGTAAAAAAAACTCCGGACATTTCCAGTGTGATACTTGAGCACGGCAAGGTACCACCACAGGCTATTGACCTGGAAGAAGCCGTTTTAGGTGCGATGATGCTGGAGAAAGATGCCGTTACATCCGTGATCGATATTCTGACACCCAAGGTATTCTATGTGGACAAGCACCAACGGATATTTGCCGCCATTCAAAGCTTGTTCACCAAATCGGAACCCATTGACATCCTTACCGTTACTAACGAACTGAAAAGTACGGGCGAGCTGGAAATGGTGGGTGGCCCTTATTATATTACCAGCCTGACCAGTCGGATCGCTTCGGCAGCCAATATTGAATTTCACGCACGTATCTTACTGCAGAAACACATCCAGCGCGAGCTGATCACTATTTCGACGGAAATTATCAACGATGCATACGAGGACACAACAGATGTTTTCAACCTGCTGGACAAGGCGGAACAAAACCTGTTTGCCGTTTCCGAAAGCAATCTGAGAAGAAACTTTGAAGATATGCCTTCGTTGATACAGCAGGCTATTAAAGATATTGAAAGCGCCAAAGATTCGGAAAATAAATTGCGGGGTGTTCCTTCGGGATTTACGGCATTGGACCGCATTACATCGGGGTGGCAAAAGTCAGACCTGATCATTCTCGCCGCACGGCCATCTATGGGTAAAACAGCACTTGCACTGACGATGGCGCGAAACGTTGCCGTTGACTTCAATCTACCGATTGCTTTCTTCTCGTTGGAAATGTCCTCAGTACAATTGGTCACAAGGCTTATTTCCAGCGAAACCGAATTGAAATCTGACAAATTAAAACGGGGCGACCTGGCCGGGCACGAATGGCAGCAACTGAATGATAAAATTGCCAACCTGGTGAACGCCAAAATATTTATTGACGACACACCTGCCCTCACCATTTTCGAATTACGTGCAAAATGCCGCCGACTGAAGCAGCAACACAACATACAAATGGTGTTTGTCGATTACCTCCAGTTGATGTCGGGAGGTGGTGACAACAAAGGAAACCGCGAGCAGGAGATCAGCCAGATATCACGTTCGTTAAAAGCACTGGCAAAAGAACTGGATGTACCTGTTCTGGCGCTCTCACAGCTCAGCCGTGCCGTTGAGAACAGGCCAGGACAGACAAAAAGGCCGATTCTATCCGACTTACGTGAATCGGGAGCCATAGAGCAGGATGCCGACCTGGTTCTCTTTATTTATCGACCAGAATATTACAAACTCGATGAGTTTGAAGACGGGTCAACAACACACCGCATGGCCGAAGTGATCATCTCCAAACACCGTAACGGACCTACCGGGGAGGTGAAATTGCGCTTTATCGACACCTATGCGAAGTTCGAGGATACAGACAGAGGCGGCGACTATTCTACTTCCGATGTAAGTGCCGGCATTAAAACATTGCCATCCAAGCTCAATGATATGACGGATACAGAAGAGGAGCCTTTCTAACATTCCCTTTTCCTGTTTTCTCCCGTCTATGATGAAATATTAGTCCCTGAATATCGTTTCTCATTACAAATGATCATAAGTTGTTTTAATTTTATTTAACAACCCTGTATCCGGTTTGTAACGGGTTTTGATTATTTTTGAATTCTTAATTTTTAATAACACTAGTTTCTATTTTATGAAAAATCACAAAAAATTTATTGCAACGCTCATCATAATGCTGATACCCGGTTTATTGATCAGCCTGTATGCACAGAAAAGTGTGGAATTGAAATACAACCTGAACATTGGCGATGTTTACCAGAACAATATGCACATTGACCAGGATATTGTTTTTGATGCCGGAGGACAAACCATGGCATTGGATCAGCTGATGGATTTCAGAATGACCTCAAATGTTAAGGACAAAACTGGTGATGATTTTACCGTTGCATCAACTATTGACGCCATTAAAATGACCCAGAGTATTTTTGGTATGCAAATCACCTACGACTCGGAAGATCCGAGCACACTCGAAAACCCGATGGTAGCCAAAATAGCCGAAGCACTGGGCGAGCTGATAGGCGCCGAATACACTATGGTGATGGATAACAAAGGTCATGTAAAAGAAATTGATGCCAGTGCTTTCAGCGAGAACGATGACATTGCCAACAACATCAGTTCGGGTTCCAACTTTGCTATCTACAAAGAAGGGAAAACGAAAATCGGGGATACATGGGACGGAGACGTAACACCGCTTGAAAACAGCGACATGAAAGTGAACATGACTTATACTCTTCTGAAGATCAGCGGGAAGCAAGCCACGATAGGCTTAAGTGGAACCATAAAAGCCAACAACATGGATGGCGACGAATTGCGTCTGGACGGCACCATCAGCGGCGAAATGATCGTCAGCACGCAAACCGGCTGGCTGGTTAAGTCGGTAATCGACCAGGAAATTGAACTAGACATTGACCAGAACGGGCAATTAATTCCGGCCACCATCAGCGGTACGATCACAACGACTTCGGAGAAAAAATGATAAATACCGATTTGTATAAAAAAAGAGGCTGCCTTGGCAAAGACAGCCTCTTTTGGTATCTATAGTTTTTATTTTTTAATTCACTACTTCATTCACCAGTTCTGCGGCTTCCTGCAATGTGATGGCCGAATAAACTTTCAGTCCCGATTTATCAATCAGTTCCTTCCCTTCTTCGGCATTGGTGCCCTGCAGCCGGACGATAATAGGCACATTGATATTGCCAATATTATGATAAGCATCCACAACACCCTGTGCTACCCTATCGCAGCGGACGATACCGCCGAAAATATTTAACAAAATAGCTTCCACGTTCGGATCTTTCAGGATAATGCGGAAAGCTTCCTCCACACGCTTGGCATCGGCTGTTCCTCCCACATCCAGAAAGTTGGCCGGATTACCACCCGACATTTTGATCATGTCCATGGTAGCCATCGCCAGTCCGGCTCCGTTTACCATACAGCCTACATTACCGTCTAGTTTCACATAATTCAGGTCGAAACGCCCTGCTTCCACTTCCAGAGGATCCTCCTCGTTCAGGTCGCGCATGGCAGCAATTTCTTTGTGGCGGTATAAGGCATTGTTATCTATAGTTACCTTCGAATCGGCAGCATAAACACGGCCATCGGCAGCTTTAATTATCGGGTTAATCTCAAACAGGCTGGCATCGGCACCCAGATAAGCATCGTAGAGGGCCGAAACAAATTTCACCATTTCTTTAAACGAAGTGCCGCTCAGTCCAAAGTTAAAAGCAATTCTCCTGGCCTGGAAACCGGTCAATCCCACTTTCGGGTCGATCACCTCAGTAAATATCTCATCAGGTGTTTCTTCGGCCACCTGTTCGATGTTCATTCCCCCACGCGGTGAATACATCACCATGTTTTGGCCTTCATCCCTGTTGAGCAAAATACTCATATAATACTCCTCCACCTCTTCGGTACCGGGATAATAAATATTTTGTTCTACCAGCACCTTACGCACCAGTTTCCCTTCTTTTTTGGTTTGCGGTGTCACCAACATCATCCCGATGATCTCATCGGCATATCGCCTGACCTCTTCGAGTGATTTGGCAATTTTTACGCCACCGCCTTTACCGCGACCCCCGGCATGTATCTGGGCTTTTACAGCCCACTTATCTGACCCGGTCTGTTTTTGAATGGTTTTGGCTGCTTCAAATGCCTCATCAGGCGATAAAGCCACTATTCCGAAGGGAACAGAAACGCCGTATTTCTGCAAAATCGATTTCCCCTGATATTCGTGAAGATTCATGATATTTATTTAATGGGTTAATTATTTTTTCAGCCCTCAAAAATAAAACATTATCCTTAACCAGCGGTTTTATTCAGTTAAAAATTAACAGCCAAATTGAGTAATTTATCCAATCAGCTAAATCGCTTCATATTTAATGTCCCGGAAGAGGCATTTTATTATCTTTGCAGCGCTAAAAACACCCATGCTAAAAGCTGCCGACATACATAAATCATTTGGGAAACTTGAAGTGCTTAAAGGCATCGACTTCGAAGTGGAAAGCGGGGAGATCGTTTCTATTGTAGGCGCTTCGGGTGCCGGAAAATCGACTTTACTTCAGATCCTAGGTACCATTGAGAAAGCCGACAGGGGTGTTGTAGAGATTGACGGCATCAGGGCTACTGAGCTAAATGATAAAGCACTATCAGATTTCCGGAACCGGAAGATCGGTTTTGTGTTTCAGTTCCACCACCTGTTGCCTGAATTTACGGCTCTGGAGAATATTTGCATTCCTGCTTTTATCAAAGGAGATTCGAAAAAAGATATGGAAACCCGTGCCTATCAGCTGCTTGACTTCATGGGCCTAACTGAACGGGCCACACACAAACCTTCCGAACTATCCGGAGGCGAACAGCAACGAGTGGCCATTGCCCGGGCACTCATAAACAACCCGGCTGTTGTTTTTGCCGATGAGCCTTCCGGAAACCTCGACTCAAAAGCATCACAAGCGCTGCATCAGCTATTTTTAAAGCTCAGGGAGGAATTAGGTCATACTTTTATTATAGTCACACACAACAAGGAACTTGCCAATATGGCCGACAGAAAGATGAAGATAGAAGACGGTATTCTTTCTAAAGAAAATAATAACGGCGATTAAACGTTTTCTACAAAACTGCATACAAATTGAGATTATATACATACATACATTTCTTCACCATTACCCTGTTCAGACTTATTCTGCTGGCAGTCCTGGTAATCTCAGCCGGACAAGTGTTTGCCCAGCAGGCGAAAACATACGAAGAAGCCATTCGACTGGCAGATAAAAACTATGCCGACAACAACCTGCTGGATGCTAAGGCCTATTACCAGATGGCTTTAAAATACAAATCCGGAGATGCATATGCCCGCGAGAAGATGACGGAAGTGGTTGGTAAAATGAAAGCTTACATGGGTAAAGAAGATGAGTATTACGACATCATTGACCTGGCAGATGTGCTGTATGACGAAATGGCCCTTGACAAGGCGAAGGAGCAATACAGAAAAGCACTTGATGTGATCCCGGGTGACGAATATGCCAAAGATCAGATTGCTAAGATTGATAAAATACAGTTGGAACAAAAGGAAAAACTGTCTGCTTTTAATCTCGCCATGGAAAACGGGAACAAATTATTGTCAGAAAACAAGTTTGATGAAGCCATAAGATCTTTTAGCGACGCTTCAGTCCTATTTCCAAAACAGCCGTTTCCGCAGGAACAAATAGAGCTGGCAGTGCAAATGAAAGAAGAATATCAGGCGAATATGGTCCAATTTGAGGAACAGATGGACGAAGCAGGACGTTATCTTCTGATTAAAAACTATGCCATTGCCCTCGAGCATTATGAAAACGCCTACAACATCTTTCCGAAAAACGAAGAAGTGAACGCCCGTATTGCTGAGATCAAACCAAAAGCCGACAACCAGCGCAAGTACAACACCATGGTAGAAGCTGCTGACGAGCTATATATTAATAAAGACTTTATGGGCGCCATGGCAAAATACCAGGCAGCCGCTGCTTTGTGGCCCGAAAACAGTTATCCTCAAGACATGATGGGTAAGATTGAAGGTCAATTGGCCTTGCAGCGCAAAGATCTTGACAAAAATTACCAGATCAGCATCACTAAAGCCGACAGTTTGCTGGCTATGGATGAATACACAGCCGCACAGGGGCAATATAATCTGGCACTGACATTAAAACCCGGGGAAAACTATCCAAAGAATAAGCTTGTCGAGATTGACGCCCATTTTGCTGCGCAACAAAAAGCGTTTGAAGCTAACTATACCCACATGCTGGCAAAAGCTGACAGTTTGTTTGATGCCAGACAATATATGACAGCCAAAGAACAGTACGAATTTGCTCTTACCATCAAACCTGAGGATACCTACCCTCAAAAGAAACTGAAAGATATTGAACAGGAACTGGCATTAATTGCCGAACAGGAAAAACAGGACAAAGAATACAATGATCTGATAGCCGAAGCTGATCAGTTGTTCAGCGCAGGCCATTATGACCTGGCGGTGAGCAAATACAAGCAAGCCCAGACGCTTAAATCACTTGACGACTACCCGAAGCAGCGTATTGAAGAAATACAGCAGATACTTCTGAATGCAGCCCAACAAAAAGAACTAGATGAAAAATACGGCAACCAGATACTGTTGGCAGCCCGCTTATTTAACGAAGATAAGCTTCAGGATGCCAAGGACGCTTATGCCAGCGCACTCGAAATAAAACACAACGAGTTGTTCCCCAAACAGCAAATGGAGAAGATCGATAGCATAGTTGACGCACGTGCGTGGCAGGCCGAGATTGATGCAGCTTACCAGGTCCAGTTGAACAAGGGCGATTCGCTGTTCAACATTCCGGCATACGAAGGAGCCATTACAGCTTACGAAGCAGCGTTGGCGGTAAAACCTACCGGAAAAGAAGCACAGACAAACGTGGCCAAAGCCCGGAAACTGAAAAAAGAACGTGAACACCAGATAGCACAACAGAAGATCTATGACGATGCTGTCAGCAAGGGCGATATGCTGTATGAAAGCAAAAGCTACGAGCTGGCCAAAGTTGAATTTGAAAAAGCTAAAATGGCCCGGCCGGGAGAAAAATATCCACAGGAGAAGATCCTTGATATTGATAATATTTTAGTTCGGCTTGCTGCCGAACAACAACAACGCTATGAGGAAGCAATCATGAGAGCCGATGAGTACTTTACTCAGGGTAATTACAGAGACGCCCTGATTGAATACAAAACAGCCCAGAGCATCAAACCCGATGAAAAGTATCCGCCGGCAAAAGTGACCGAATGCGAAAAAATCATAGAAGAAGAGATGAAGGTAATACGCGAACAATACGATGTGGTAATTACCGAAGCCGATAACATGTACAATTCGAAGATCTATGACAAAGCCATTCAAAGTTATAAGAAAGCACACGGGATGATTCCGGACGAAACTTATGCGGTAGGCATGATTGCCAAGATTACGAAATACCTTGAAGATAATGCTATTACGGATATTGTAACGGAAGCTACCGTTGTTCATTCGGAAGAGGAACTGAAATTTCCTTTTAATCCGATCCCGATTAAAGTCAGAAAGAGCAATTATGTGCTTATCAAAGCCAAAAACCTGGGTAACAAGCCGTTTAAGATTATTTTTACTTACGGAAGTGATGGCGGTAAGAACGGGGGATTCCCGATCCAGATACCGGCCAACACCGAAATGAACGACTTTATCATCCGTGTCGGAAACCAGTATAAATGGTTCTCGGAAGACAACAACTGGCTATCGATCTACCCGCAAAATGGCGACATTGAGATTAACGTTGTCCGCATCTCTACAAGTAACTAACGAGATTTTTTCTGTAATTATGAGCAAAACACAACAAAACAGAGAAAGAATACTTGAGCAGGTATCTGCTGTTACAGAAGAGCTACAAGTACTGAAAATATTGGAACAAGTGAATGGACTGCTCTCTGTTTCACCTGCCGATACGGAACTTTTGCATGCCCGCGGCTACCTGTATGAAAAACTGCAAAAGTGGAGCGAAGCCATCAACGACTATTTACAAATATTATCCATAGATAAAAACGATAACAAAGCACAAGCGCGGACGGAAATGCTGAAAACCATTCTGAGGTATAACAATACGGATATCTATTCCAGCCCGAATACAAACTACGACCCCTGGTTTGAATAAGCTTTGTTAAGAACAACTTCCCGACTTTTAAAGTACTTATAAAGTTTTCGTTATTTTTACATGGAAAATAGTATCACTGATACATTCTTTATACAAACATCCGTTGTCACAGTACCGGAATATATTATAAACAGAGTTTGTTATGAGTCATCTCGAAAAGCATTTTGCAAAATTCAGGAATAACATTGTAGGCATCGACCAGGTCATCACGACACCCTATGGCCGGAAAAAGATGATCTATGCCGACTGGATTGCCAGCGGACGCCTTTACAGGCAGCTTGAAGACAGAATGCTACATGATTTTGGGCCCTATGTAGCCAACACACATACCGAAACAACCGAAACCGGCACTCTGATGACGAAGGCCTACCAGTATGCCCACCAAAAAATCAAAAAGCACGTGCATGCTGATGAAAACGATATAATCCTGACACAGGGATTCGGTATGACGGCAGTGGTGAACAAGTTCCAGAGGATTCTGGGGCTAAAATGCTGTGCCAAAAAAGATAACGGAAAATGTTCGTCAAAAAGAGATATTCCAGTTGTCTTTGTCACCCACATGGAACACCACTCGAACCAAACCACGTGGCTGGAGACCATTGCCGATGTTGTTTTACTTGAGCCGGATGAGCAGAACATGGTAAACCCCGATGAGCTGCGGAGAGAAATTGAAAAATATAAAGACCGCAAGGTCAAATACGGAGCCTTTACGGCGTGCTCGAATGTCACAGGAATTCAGCCAGACTATTACGAATTGGCAAAGATTATGCATGAACATGGCGGTTATGTTTTCATCGACTTTGCCGGCTCGGCACCTTACGTTAATATTGACATGCACCCGTCTGATCCGCTAAAAAAACTGGATGCCGTTATGTTATCGCCCCATAAATTCCTGGGCGGCCCGGGAAGTTCAGGCGTTATTGTTTTTGACAAGGACCTGTACGAATGCGATGTTCCTGACAATCCGGGAGGCGGAACAGTGGAATGGACAGACCCCTGGGGCGGACATCAGTATATTGAGGATATCGAGATCAGGGAAGATGGTGGAACACCGGGATTCCTGCAGGCCATTCGCGCTGCTTTGGCCATTGAAATAAAGGATCATATGGACACCCGGCTGATGGCCCAAAGAGAACATGAATTGGTAGAAAAAGCATTTGACGGTTTCGGAAAGATTGACGGACTCCATATTCTGGCAGATCATGTAAAAGACCGCTTAGGTATCTTTTCTTTCTGGTTTGAACACATCCACTTCAACCTGATCGTAAAACTATTGAACGACCGCTACGGTGTTCAGGTACGCGGCGGATGTGCCTGTGCAGGCACTTACGGCCACTTCCTGCTCAACGTTTCACATGAAGAATCGAGAAGGATCACTTCGAAGATTATGAGTGGCGACCTATCGGAGAAGCCAGGATTTGTCAGGGTATCGCTCCACCCCACCATGACTGATGCAGAGCTGGACACGATCATTAATGGGGTTAAGGAAATAGCTGAGAACCACCGGGAATGGGTTAAAGACTATACCTACGATGCGCATAATAACGAATTTCATCATAAGGACGAGACGGATAAGATGGAGATGATCAGGAAATGGTTTGCCTTATAGAGGGTACAAAAAAACCGGGCCCTTGCGCACCCGGTATTGCCAAACCAACAATTGATTACAACCTGAACTTCTCCGTAAAAGAACTGTTCTTATAGGTTATTTGCAAGTAATATGTACCGTGCTGTTTTGTGCTCAAGTCGATAATGCTTTTGTAAGTTCCATTCGCTAACTCAGGCTTTCCTGAAAAGACCTTGTCCCCGAAAAAATTATATACGTCAACCTTTGGAGACCCCTCCCCTTTCAAGGCGAAAGTCAGATTGAGTATGCCGTTGTTCATATCTATATTGATATTATCCAATTCCAGGCGGTCGGGTTTATTCTTGATGCCTGCATCCCGTAACTCTTTATCTGTCAATCTATCAAACCGATCAGTAGGTGGAAAGGCGCGATGTCTCGGAGGATGAGGAGGACGAATCATTCTTCTGTCAAGGTTACCCAGTTCTTCTAATTCTTTCAACTCACCTAATTCATCGAGCATGATTACATGGGTGTTTTCCAGTTCCTCCATCTGTTCTTCCATCTCGGCCTCAAATTCTTCATAGTCAAAATCAAAATCTTTATCAAACTCAAAATAATCCGCTGAATCTTCACCAGACACCCGAACAAAATGATCATCACAAGGCTTGTCCGGTGAAATAATGATGATCTTTTCTCCATCATCTGTTTTAAATTTCATTACGTGCCTACGGCCTTTTCGGGGTGGCATCATTATTTCTTTAACAGTTTCTCCGCCCCCTTCCTTTTTAATAATAAGCACCTTTCTTTCTCCTTCTTCATTTCCTTCACCGGTAAGCATTTGAACATTTATTTCCGTTAACGAATCGG
>DGOT01000137.1 GCA_002389465.1 Bacteroidales bacterium UBA4459
CATATATACCGGTATCGAAGGTATCATACGTTACCAATTGCAAAATATGGGCGTCAGATTGCATAAGGATGAGAACTGGCATAAGAATTTACTAATTAAATCAAGAGAGAATGGTATTATTTCAGATGCGCAGTTTGAAGGACTTCTTGAATTACTACTTTTTCGCCACATGCATATGCATGGCTATGGATTTATGCTGGACGAAACACGCCTTCGAGAATTAGCCGCACCAGTGCCTGATCTTTTTAAGGGTTTGCTTAAAGATCAAAACAAATAATCAAAACCGGCCCTGCTTCGGCTATAATCTTCTGAAAAATGGGGTCTGGCATGTCCGGATCATGAAATTGGGAAGGAGGCATGGGAAGAGAAATGGCGAAAAGAAAATATAGTATCGGCCAGGTTTTGATGAATTCATTGACATCGGAGCAGATCGCCGGCTTGCTTACGGTAGTGTTAGCTTCAACAGATTTGAACATCTATATGGAGAAGTTCGAAAAAATCGATCCGGATATGGCGACGACTGTGAAAAAAATTCTGGCCGCAGATCAGGATTCAGCAAGCAGAGGTAAAACCGGACGATTGACGTCCCTTCAACGAACAATGGAGTACTGGTTTTCACTATGGCGCAACTATGATGGCTTCATAAGTGAAGTAGGTGACGAGGAAGGTAAATATGCGGTTCAGGACCATCACTGGGAAGAGCCGTATTTTGATGGCGGGAGCCTTGCCCTGGATCTGGAACCTATCGCGGAAGATATGTTGACGCTGATGGAGGATGTCTATGATGAAGTGGATGATCCGGAACTGTTTTTGAATGCTCTGGAGGAAATTGATGGCCAAATCGGCTCATATCCCGAATGGATGGGCGCTGACCATGGGGAACAGTGCGTTTTGGAAGAAAAATTGACGCAATGCGTTTTGAAGTGGCTGTGGTTATCTTCGCATTGCGAAAAAAATCCCGGCCAAACCTTTGCGGAAAAAGTTTTTTATCTTGAAAATGCCTTTGAAATGGTCGCATTGGATGAAGATGAATTTACTGATTTTTTTATCCGGCTCCCTGATGGTGTCTGCCGGGAGATTTATGAATTTCTAAAAGAGGGCGATCATCATATGAATTTGGACAATACCTATTCGGCCTGGCACCACATCAACCATAATTATGAAGAACGGTTCGATACAGGCAACTATCTTGAATCCTGCCGAAAATACCTCGACAAAAACTGGCGATACGGCCAGCCGCTTGTTGATGAGGCCTTAAAGCAAAACAATTTTCAAAAGGCTGAATCTTTCCTTGTCAAAACCTTCTCAAGTTATTTGGAAGGGCATGGGAAAAAAAGGTGGTATCCGGAGGCTTCTTTGCTCCTTATAGAGAAAAGCTCCTTTGTTAATAAGTGTGATGAAGATATTGTTTTATTATTGACAAGTTGGGCTGATGTTGCGAAGCGGCTGAACCATCCGGGCCGCAGCGCTGCCGCCGCATTACAGGCCGTGGCATTTCATACGCCGGAAAACTGGAATACGGTCCTGAAGGCGTACCGAAGTCTATCCAAACCGGATACTCAAGGGACTCTTGCTCCGCTTTTTGTCCAGTGGAAAAATGAAATGGCGGTTCGAAGCTACCCCTATTTTATGAACTCACGTAAAGTTACTGACACCTGGATTCACTGGTTGATTGACGCCATATTGGATGTCAAGCAAGATAAAGAATGGTTTTTAAACAAGCTCGCTGAGTGGCTTTCTGATCTAAAAGACAATACAAAAGCGGTGAAAAAACAGTGGCGCTGGTTGGCCTTATTAACCAGGGATCTTCCACAGAGTGAAAAGATTAAAGTAAAACATCCTTCTTTTTGGGAGACCGTTCTTCCTGAAGGTGGTTCCAGGGGAGATCTAACCGCCTCTCGGCGTAAAGGTTTGCGGGAAATGAAAGCCGGTCTATACCTTAAAACCGCCCTGGAAGTCTGGCAAAAGCAATTACGGCATATTGTTCCTGATCCTGCCAATGCACATAAATCGAATTATGAGGAATATGCCAGGTGGGCCCAGGCGTTATTTGAACTCAACAGAGACGAATATAGCGTTTTGATAAGTCACTGGCGTAAAAAACACAATCGTCGTCGAAACCTGTGGCGGGATATGAAAGCAAGGCATCTGCCGGTTGGTTGACAAAAGAGTAAAATCACCGTCCAAAAAAAATCGGTCTTCATTAATAATTGCCGGTCAAGCTGCTGAGTTAGTAGATAGTTGTATTCGTGCATTTACCTTTGGTTCTCGATATAGCATTAGATTTAGATGCTTATCGAAGTTTTCATGCATTTCCAAAGTTTTTCCAGAAATGTTAATGAGTCCTTTAAGTGGGGGTATGAAAAAACTTCCAAAGATACAACCCCGTTAAACCGCTTTAAAATCTCCATAACAATTACCAAATTTTCCTTTGACAACCTATTTAACGGCAAATGATCTTTATGGTTTTCAACCCCGTGAAGATGGATAATCGAGGTTCGGTGGCAATANNACCTGTTGAACACCGTTTCCATGTCGAACCCGTATACCATCAGATGACCAAGATCGATACAGACCGAAAAATTAAAATCGCTCAAAATTACTTCTACCCATTCCATAGGATATGTCAGGGTTTCGATTGAAATCATTTCAGGGTTTATCCCGGTAGCGATAAATTGCTTTACGCTGCTGTAAAGACGTTCCCGCCACTTTTTTATACGTTCGGAATCGAATCCCTTTTCATCATATGAAAGATGCAGGGTGTAGGTAGATGGACAGAGTAAAGCAGTGAGGTCCATGACTTTTTTCAGGGTTTCCACGGCGGCATGCCGGAT
>DGOT01000223.1:0-4689 GCA_002389465.1 Bacteroidales bacterium UBA4459
AATACGCTGTTCATACACCGAATCAGGGTATGTAGGTGTCTCGCCCGGTTTAAACGCGGAACGGGCAGCACTTGAATCAAGGATAAAATAAAAATCTTTGTAAAATTTAACATAGGTCAGACTGTCCAGCGTTCTGTCAATGGGCGAATCTTTTATGAGCAGAATTCCGTTTTCGTTAATTTCTGCATTGCGTTCCTGTTTTGTCGTATCAAGAGTACTGACCCGGAGATTATCATCAAGTACCGAAGCGGCTTCTACTTGTGCAGCTACATTTGTTATGGTATCATTTTGTGCCCTGCTTTCCCGGACGAATACCGATAAAACTAAAACCAGAGTAATATATATGTATGTTGTATTTTTCATAAATCGATAAGTTGACTCCTTTTTAACGTAAATATGAGCAAAAATATATGTAAAAAGTGCTGTTTTAGGCGAAACGTCTCGTAATAATGAACATTAAAAAGTTAATTATGATTGTCTGCCAGGTAATTAATTTCCAGAGATCCTCGGAAGAATATTATTTTTTCCTGATCAGATTGACAATGTACAGAAGAATAACTGCCCCCACAAATGAAGTAACCAGCGAACCAATAGCTTCTGATCCAGTAGTCCTTATGCCCAGTAATCCAAACAACCATCCGCCAATAATACCTCCAATAATTCCTACGATCAGATTTATTAACAGGCCTGAACCTTTTCCTTTCAATATTATTCCGGCCAGCCAACCGGCTAAAGCTCCTACAATCAATGACATTATTAAACTCATACGATTACTTGTTTTTTTTTGTGGTCAAAAGTAATATTTTATACCGTTAACCGCAGACAGCTTTTCACTTATTCAACAGATATACTTACGCCTGCTGAATGAGCTGCAAATTCAGGAGCATAATACGACTGTATGGTTGCTATCCCGTTGGAGAATGTGCCCGACTGGGTGACTACTACCGGATATTCCAGTACGTAAGTTCCTTTTCTCAGATATCTGATATAAAAGTCAGTGGACACATCGGTGATATTTTCGTAATAACCCAAGCCTCCTTTATATTGATATCCCGAAAGGCTGCCTGCCGGTTCAAAGGCTGACGACCGCATATCGTTTACCTGCACGTATTCCATATCCCTGTCGGTGGAGATGATCATCCTTGAAATAACTTTATCTCCTGTATGTAATTTTTGCTCCTTTTTGAGTTCTGTCAGAACAGGACCGTCCTCCGTTAAGGTTTCAATGAAAAGTTTCTTCTCGATAGATAAGGGGGAAGTAGCTGAAGTAATTCGATCAAGTTGCTCAAAATACTGCCAGTAGGCCGCACCCCAGGTCACTGATGTGTTCGGGTTCGTTACTTCGATCCGGCCCATTCCCGCTTCAATCTCCTTGCCTGTCCATGCTTTTTTGAAATAACCGGTTCCGGCTTCCACGTTTATATTTTCCGACTGAGGATGTATTTCTTCAGTACCCACCTTAACTGTCACCAGCTTATTGTTATCAAGGGGTCTTTCTCCGTTCATCAGCAGGGCATATACTGCCTCTGCCGTTGCTGAAGAGGTATTCCATCTGGTTGTTTGTTTTTGCTTCAGCAACCAGATTTTCATCTGATCAACCAAAGCGGGCTTATCAACTACCTCCGAAAAAGCTTCTATAATCATAGCTTGTGTTTCCACCGGTGCCTGATACCAATACCAACCGCTTTCCTGCCGCCAATACATCCCCAGTTCGTTATTTTGTATCGAACGTTCCTTTAATGAACGTATAATACCTTCCGCCTCGTTACGGTATCTACTTCTGTTAAGCGTCAATGCGATCATGGCCTGCAGGTAATTGTTCTGTTTCAGCCAGTATTTTTTAGCCTGACCCAGATAGTAGTCAAACGCTTCCGTATATTCATTTTTAACCTGAACATCATTCTCGATTAGAGTTCTGGCATACAAATATTGGATTTGCAGGCTTCCCAGGTGATTTTTATCCAGTTGATCCGGATAATACTTCTTTAATCGCTCATAATCACTCTGTATTTCTTTATCTAAGTAACTGATTGCTTTCCTGAGCATTTGCCGGGTGGCCTGATTATCTTTGATGTTGATAACCTGTTTGGCGCTCAGGCGGGCAAATCCGAGCACGATCTGTTGAGTCGAATACCGGTCTTCGCGCATACCCCTGAACCATGGCCAGGCACCGTTTGACATTTGGCTTTCACGGAGCTTTTGCAATGTGATTTCCGTCTGGTTCGAAATACGGTTTATATCAAACAGAATGCCTATTCTTCTTTTTTGTTCCGCTTCATTTTCAGCTTCCAGAACCCAGGGAGTCGCATTTAACACGGTCTTTTTCAATTCCTGGTTTTTTTGAAGATTTGACAGGAATGCGTCAGGAGAGTATGTTTTCCAGCTTTCAAATACGTTTTTGATCTTCGGATTGCTGTTCACGATAAACGAAGACAAGGCGTTGGCATAGTACATATGGAACAGGTTCGAAGCGCTTTCCACCTTCGGTTCGCTTAGGTAAGGCAGTGCCTGGATGGCATACCACGCCGGGTTGGATGTAAACTCAACGGTAAACCTGTAGTTCTGTAAAGTCAGTTTTCCCATATATTTATCGCTGTCCGCCAGTTTATCCATCCTGAATTTTTTTGTTGCATTCCCTTTCAGATACATAGGCAGGGTTTCGGTAACCAACATTCGATTAGTCAATACGGGGATCATGCGTTCTTCCCCGTCAGAAAATGTTGAAGATATTGCTTTGATTCTGTAGCCGAGCATACTGATGTCAAAAGGAATGTTCAATTTCCATTGTACCAGTGCGCTTTGATGAGCATCAATGCTAACGGTAGTTGTTCTGCTGCTTTCAGTATCCAAAATATCTGCTGGATTCATGGTTACGGGATTAAAAAGCTCCAGATTTACTTCGGTGTTTAATTGTTGGTCGCTATAATTGATCACTTTGGCACTAAATACCAATTGGTCGCCCTGGCGGACAAAACGGGGAACATTAGGAATAATCATTAAGTCTTTTTTTGCCTTGAAATTTTCAACCAGAGTTCCTGTTTTCAAGTCTTTTGTGTGTGCCAGCAACAACAATCTCCATTCGGTTAAAGCATCGGGTGTTGTGAAACTGAAAATTACATTACCACTGCTGTCGGTTTGCAACTGTGGATAGAAAAAGGCGGTTTCGTTAAAGTTTGTACGTAAAGGAACTTGTATTTCCTCCTGTTCTCCGGGCAGCCCTTCTTCTCCGGACGTGGGAGGTGTAACCACCTGTTCTGTAACCGGAATTATCTCGTTTTCAATCGCTGAGTCATCGTCAACTATCATTACAGCATCAGCTTCCTGTGCCATGCTCTGTTTCCGCATTGAAATTCCTGTAACATTTCCGTAAGTACTTATGTTATATCCCTGTTGGTAACCAAACCAGTTCACCGATGGATATATGTTGAATTTTACTTCAAGTTGGTCCGGTTTGTTACTATTCAAAATGTGGCTTCCTCCCGCTCTGAAATGGCCCGTTTCCCATCTTGACAGACTTCTTTTAGTCTGGTATAAATTCAGGTGCCACTCGTTTGACTGAAACTTGTCGAGGGAAGCATCATACATACCGGCCAGTAGTTCAGCTGCAAGTTTTTCACTGTCAGGACCGGAAATTTTTACTTTCCATTGTTCCTTTTGCCCCGGCGTCAGGAAATCGCGGTAGGTTTCCAAAGCAATTTCCAGCTTTTTATTGGTAAACGGGACTTTAATATGGTAACTGCTGCTAAAATCACGGTTATGTTTCACCGTTCGAAGGTTAATATTGAATCCGCCCCGGTAATTTTCTTTAACAGGAATATCAATGATTTTTTGTCCGTGGCTTACAGTTATCCAATGCCGTTCAACAACCTCATTACCGTTCACCAATTCGTACAATACTTTGGTTTTTTTATCTACTGACCCCACAACAAGTTGCAGTATGCCTCCGGGTTGGGTGGTGTGCTCGGTAATGGTACTCCAAAAAATCAAGTTTACAGGAAGTTTCTTCGTTACTGATGAATACAGGGTGACGTATTGTTCCGCTTTAATGAGTGTATCTGAAACATCATGGGCAGTTATGAAATATTCACCGGGAGACATTGAAGTCAATTGTTCAACCAGCAAAGTTTTCTCGCCTGAAATAATCAGCTTATCCGCATACACTTGTTCCCGTTTCCATGTTTTTTTCTCATCTTCATTTTGGTACACCTGGTATGGGAAATCTTTCCGGTATTTCTCCTCAGGGATCAGATATATATCAGGTTTATTCCAGTTTCTCTTTACCAACAGGTGTTCCGGCGGTATCAACCGGTAAACATTGATAGCCGTTTCCGTTTCTACAGCAGCTCCTGCCAGGTTTTTGGAATTCACTTTAATTCCCTTGGTTTTTTCTTTCTGAATTTTTTCGTTAGCTGAGATTGTCAGTAATTTGGAAAACCGCCCTACGGCAACATTTGTTTGAGATGACTGGACTTCCCCGGTCATGTCCGTTACATCAACATAAACTTTAAAAAGGTAATTCGGTGTAAATTCTGATCCATTGTCCTGTCCCTGTTCCGTTTTAAAACTGATCGTAAAATTGCCGTTTTCATCCGTCACCACTGTTCCGTTTGCTATTTCTCTATCTGGATAATGCGGGATATAAAAATAATACCGGTAATAAGGCATGTACATCAGTTGTTGTACCACCCT
>DGOT01000223.1:4778-8571 GCA_002389465.1 Bacteroidales bacterium UBA4459
GAAGAACACTTGATGGTCATGCGGCCGTTGAGTCCGCCCTGCGGAATAACAAATGCCCCCTGAAAAGACCCGTATTTGTTGGTTGTTCTGTCAAGTGAGCTAATCTCCTTGTAGTTTGTATTCATCAACCTGAGATGAACATCAAATTCCGGTTTAATTTTTACATCGTTCCCTTTTTTGTCCACCACTATTCCTTTGAAATATACCGTTTGACCGGGTCGATATATGGCTCTGTCAGTAAACAGGTAAGTTTTGGTGTGGAATTGCTCGTCAGGTCGGTTATAATATATGTGCTGCCTGCCTTCGGAAAATAATTTATCCCCGTCTTTCGTTAACGAAAAGGTGAACGAATTGTTTCTGTCATCTGTTGGTGCATTTATTTTTAAATACCCCGACTCATCTGTTTGATAAGTATTTAATTTCTTTATGGTGTATTCTCGCCCCCTGGGTTCATAAACCGTACGGTAGGTAGTAACGGTTACTTCCGGTACCGGGGTTCCCTTTTCGCGGTCTAAAACGTATAATTCGAAACTTTCCGTCTCGCGATCACTTCGGGTGATGTAACTTAAACGGCTTACCCAAACCGGATTATAATTAAGATTACCCGCTTTATCAAAGTCGGGCGTATCAGAGGAAAATAGAAGATAGAAGCCTTTGTCAAGCTTGGGAACGATCAATTCCGTTGCGTGGTTCTGGTGATCTTTCGTGTCGGGCAAATCAAGCTGCCATTCATGAATTGCGTTCTTTTTCAGGTAATTAGATATTTGGTTTTTGTCTGTTCTCTTTAACGTCTGTTCTTTAAATTTTTCAGGATCTACTTTAACTATTTTGAAATGGAGCTTCGTAACGTTCCTGAAATCCAACCGGGTTAAAAATGGCTTATCCGGCAATTCAACGGTATTCAGACGCAACGCAAAACTTACGGTGTTTATATCATTGATCATATTTTGGCATGCATTGGCTTTTGCTGCATTCGGAAACGCCTTGACGGCAACATGGCAAATACTGTCGGCTTTATTCAGATCCCACCTGTTTTTATCACCGGCCTGCGGATTATACATAGTTCCACTTTGCTGATACACTTTTGCCAGTTCATAGGAGATTTCAACAAATACCGGATAATCTCGGTATTTCCTGCTTAACGATTCGAACAAAGAAATGTACGTCTCTCTGTTTTTATCATTTTGCGGAATGTGTTCATATACATACTTTAACCTTCTCAAGTCAAGGTCGAGTAAAGCCACCGTGTTTTTCTGTTTCACATGAACAGTTAGAAGCTGTTGAAATAACTTCAGTTCGATCAGGTCATCCGTTTCTTCCAATTCGATCCGGAGGAAATCTTTTGCAGGCACCAGGTATTTGTTGCTTATCAGACGTTCGCTATCCATATTTGCCAGTCTGGCATCACTCGTTAAAAAATAATCAATGGCCCTGTTGCACAGCAAGTCATAAAGAGTGGGCCACAGAGCATAGGCCTCCTTTTCTTTTTTACTCACATTCAGAATCGCTGAAAATTCCTTGATGGGAATTTCTTCCAGTTGTTCCTGTTCATTTAATGAAGCCAGGTAATATTTTCTGATCTTTGCATTCAGCCGAACAGCATCCCATCTGCTGATGTCTTCCTGTTCGGGCTCAGCAAGGGCAGTCCGATCATTTATAATCCATCTGTTTTGCTGGTAGTACCATAAATACAGTTCGGCCAGCAATGATTGCAACAGTTGTTGCTCGGGTACAGAAGCATTCATCAATTCATCTTCGAAAACGGTAATCGCGTTCACCAAATGTTCTTCTTTATACTGGCTTTGCAGACTAATCCTGTAAATAAGTGATTTTAACACTTGTGGTGTATTCTCTGTTTCTTTGGCAACCAGAAAAATACTATCTACTATATTCAATGCTGATTTGGGCAGACCTTTTTCAACCAGTTTGTCAACCTGTTTCCATTCAGGTTTAAATTCCTCTTTTTTATCTTCTGAACTAAGTATAAAACCAAAGGAAACAAGCACCATAAGTGAAATCAATAAGAATACCGGAAGCTTTTTCATAACGAATTATTTTAGTAATTTAAAACTCAACAAAACAAAGATAATGCCTTAATGCTTTAATGCTTAATTTACCGGTGGGGTAAATCATTAAAAAACCTGAAAGAGTGACCGCTTTTATTGAACAACTACATTAATAATACGGTTTGGAACTACGATTATTTTACGAACGGTTTTTCCTTCAATCCATTTTTGCGCTTCTTCTGCTTCAACAGCAGCTTTTTCTATTTCCGGAAGGGGCATGTCTGTGGGTAGCTCCAGTTTGAAGCGCATTTTTCCGTTAAATGACACAGGGTATGGGAATGTGTTTTCGGCCAGATAATTTTCATCAAAGTCAGGATACGTAACCGTACTGATGCCCGGTTCATTGCCCAGAACTACCCAGAGTTCTTCGGCAATATGCGGCGCATACGGTGCAACAAGTACGGCCAGTGGTTCCAGTATTTCTTTTTTGTGGCAATTTAAATCAGACAGTTCGTTGGCACAGATCATAAAGGCACTTACACCGGTATTAAACGAAAACCGCTCAATATCACTCCGCACCTTTTTAATGGTTTTGTGCAACACTTTCTGCTCTGCACCCGAAGGTGTTTCGTCTGTAACGATCAGTTGGTCATTTTCGTCATAATATAACCGCCACAGTTTTCTTAAAAACCGAAAAACACCTTCAATACCTTTTGTATCCCAGGGTTTATCCTGTTCCAGCGGCCCGAGAAACATCTCATATAACCGTAATGTATCGGCACCGTATTTCTCGATCAGCTCATCCGGATTTTGCACGTTCATTTTCGACTTGGACATTTTTTCCACTTCGTGACCGCAGATATATTTTCCGTCTTCAAGAATAAAACCGGCATTTTTATATTCGGGATTGGAGTTCTTAAATTTTTCCGTATCTAAAACATCATTGTCCACTAAACTGATATCCACGTGCAGTTTCTGGGTTTTGTACTCTTTCCTCAGGTTGTACGAAACAAATGTATTGGTTCCCTGTATGCGGTATACAAAACTCGACCTTCCCTGAATTTTCCCCTGGTTGATGAGTTTTTTGTACGGTTCTTCTTCACACACCAAACCGATGTCGTATAAAAACTTATTCCAGAACCGGGAATAAATAAGATGACCCGTTGCGTGTTCGTCACCACCAAGGTAAAGATCCACATCGCGCCAGTATTCGTTAGCCTCTTTGGAAAAATAAGCTTCATCATTATGTGGATCCATATAGCGAAGGTAATATCCGCTTGATCCGGCAAAACCAGGCATCGTATTCGTCTCCAGTGGATAGCCCTCTTTTGTTTTCCAGTTTTTTGCGCGGGCCAGCGGGGGTTCACCTGTTTCGGTAGGCAGAAACTTATCCACAGGTGGCAACTCCAGCGGCAGTTCGCTTTCATCGAGTGTATAGGGCATGCCATTTTTGTAATATACCGGGAATGGCTCGCCCCAGTAACGCTGGCGGCTGAAGATAGCATCGCGCAGGCGATAGTTGATTTTACCATAGCCAATACCCATTTCTTCCAGCTTATCAATTGTAGCCCGGATAGCCTCCTGAACAGGCAGGCCGTTGATGAAACCGGAATTGATCATGATGCCTTCTTTGGCATCGTACGAATCATCCCATGTAGAAGGGCTTGTCGGCCCTTGTCCTTCTTTAACCACTACCTGTATAATGGGCAGTTCAAAATGCCGGGCAAATGCAAAGTCGCGACTGTCGTGCGCCGGTACAGCCATAATGGCACCGGTTCCATATCCTG
>DGOT01000223.1:8678-16760 GCA_002389465.1 Bacteroidales bacterium UBA4459
TACGTAATATATTCCTGAACTTTTTCTTTTCTATCAGCAGTAACAATCTGTTCAACCAATTCATGTTCGGGAGCCAGCACCATAAATGTAGCACCGAAAAGGGTATCGGGCCTTGTGGTAAACACTTCGATCAGGTCATTATGCCCTTTTACAGCAAAGTTTACCGAAGCTCCTTCACTCCTGCCAATCCAGTTTCGCTGTATCTCCTTTACATTTTCACTCCAGTTTACGGTTTCCAGTCCGTCCAGTAATCGCCGGGCATAAGCGGTAATCCGCAACGACCATTGCTTCATCAGTTTTTTTTCGACCGGATGTCCTCCCCGTTCCGAAAATCCATCCTTTACCTCATCATTAGCCAAAACGGTTCCCAAGGCCGGACACCAGTTGACTATCGTGTCCGATAAATAAGCCAGGCGGTAATGCATCAACACTTCTTGTTGTTGCTGTTCGCTCATATTTTTCCATTCCCCGGCCGTAAAAGATTCAACAGGATCAGCAGCAGCGTTAATTTCGGAATTTCCATGAATTTCAAAGTGCGAAATAAGTTCTTTAATCGGTTCCGCCTTCTCTGTTTTTCTGTTATACCACGATTTGAACAACTGTATGAATGTCCACTGTGTCCATTTATAATACTTCGGATCACATGTTCTTACTTCGCGGTCCCAGTCGTACGAGAAACCTATTTTATCAAGCTGTTCGCGATATCTTTTGATGTTCTTGTTGGTTGTTTCTTCGGGATGAGTTCCGGTTTGTATGGCATATTGTTCCGCTGGCAAACCGTAAGCGTCATAACCCATCGGGTGCAACACATTAAATCCTCCATGGCGCTTGTACCGCGCATAAATATCCGAAGCTATATATCCTAACGGATGCCCCACATGCAAACCTGCTCCTGAAGGATAAGGAAACATATCCAACACATAATATTTCGGTTTATCAGATTTATTCTCTGCTTTAAAGGTCTTGTTTTCTTTCCAGAACTTCTGCCATTTACGTTCTATCTTCCCGAAATCGTATCCCATAAATAAATTACTTCTAAAGGGTTTATGTTACATTATCTGCACTACAAAATTGCTGCGAAATTAGTAAAAGAGACCGAGTTATCGGCAGAACATTTACATCATCGGTTTGTAAACCTGTTCGTTTATGAAAAAGAAAGCAACATTTCACTAATTTTGCCCTCATTATGCCATCGAAAGAAGACACATATTACAAAAAACGTATTAACAGCTCGATCATCACTTCAGTAATCAGCATTACATTGGTTTTATTTACGCTAGGGGTGCTCGGACTGATTGTGATGCAGGCGAATTCCCTGTCAAACTACATTAAGGAGAATATCGGTTTTGAAATCATCATGAAACAGGGCGTGAAAGAAGCGGATATACTCTATTTTCAGAAAACTCTCGACCTGGAGCCGTATGTAAAAACCACCGAATACATTACAAAAGAGGAAGCTTCGGAACGGCTTACAGAAATGTTGGGAGAAGAGTTTACCAATTTCCTGGGAGAAGATGACAATCCTCTTTTACCGTCTATTGATGTACGGTTTCATGCGCAATGGGCCAATAACGACAGCCTGGCTGTGATTGAAGAATCTATCCTGAACAGCGAGCTTGTAAAAGAGGTTTATTATCAAAAATCGCTGGTACATATAATCAATAAAAATGTGCAGAAAATAAGCATCGTATTGCTCGGTTTCAGCCTGTTACTCTTACTAATCGCCCTTGCGCTTATTAACAACACCATTCGGTTATCGGTTTATTCCAAAAGGTTTATTATCCGAAGCATGCAACTGATTGGTGCTACACAACGGTTTATCAGAAGGCCTTTTATCGTAAAAGGTATATTGCAGGGAATGCTGAGTGCGGTTATTGCCATGATGCTGATATCCGCAATCATTGCGGGCCTCCAAAAAAATATTCCCGAACTGGCCGTGCTTATAAATAACGAAATGATTATTTATTTGTTTGCCTTCATATTGTTGCTGGGTATTTTATTTGCTGGAATTTCTACCTATTTTGCCGTCAGCAAATATTTACGCATGCGTACCGACAGGCTTTACGGATAAACAACATGATTAATTTTCAGGATTACTACAATAAATATACGGTAAACACGATAAAATAGTATAAATCACTTATTTTTGAAAAAAATTAAAATGGCCAATCAAGTAAATAAAAGATCGGAAGAAAAAAAGCAGTTTGCTTTCAGTAAGAAAAACTACACCCTGCTCATAACAGGATTGGTATTGATTGCCATCGGTTTTTTACTGATGATCGGTGGTAAATCGGAAGACCTGCAAATTTTTGATAATGCTATTTTTAACTTTCAACGGGTAATCCTGGCACCTATAATTATTCTTGCCGGTTTTGTCGTTGAAATTTATGCCATTATGTGGCGTCCAAAATCTTCCTGATAATTTTCCTGACTAATTAATATGAGCTGGTTAGAAGCTTTCATTTTGGGTTTGGTGCAAGGCTTGACCGAGTTCCTACCCGTAAGCAGCAGCGGACATCTGGAACTAGGCAAGTATTTGCTCGGTGTCAATGCCGAAAAAAGCCTGATGTTTACTGTAGTTGTTCACGGGGCAACCGTACTAAGCACTATGGTGATTTTTTGGAAAGACATTTGGTTGTTGATCAAAGGGCTGCTCCGTTTCGAAAAGAACGAGGAGACCTTATATGTGCTGAAATTGATAATCTCGATGATTCCGGTTGGTATTATTGGTTTGTTCTTCATAGATGAAGTGGAACAGTTCTTCACGGGAAATATTATTTTTGTCGGTTCCATGCTGTTGGTTACTTCTGTCTTTTTGGGGTTAACCATGGTGGTTAAATCAGACTCCCGGAATATCGGTTTTTCTGATGCATTGATCATTGGTATAGCCCAGTCTTTTGCTGTGCTGCCCGGTATTTCAAGGTCAGGAGCTACTATCTCTACAGGTTTAATGATAGGCAACAAGAAAGAGTTGATCACCCGCTTTTCTTTTTTGATGGTACTGATACCTATTATAGGCGCCAATGTCAAAAGCATGATCGATGGGGGTTTTTCTGCCGAGAGCGATATCGGGATGTTGCCGCTGGCTGTTGGTTTTGTTGCTGCCTTTCTGTCGGGACTTTTTGCCTGCAAATGGATGATCAAAATCGTAAACAAAGGCAAACTTATTTATTTTGCCATCTATACTTTTATCATTGGTACGGTCGCTATAATCGTTGGCCTCCTGTAAACTATATGGCGAAACAACAACATATCTTTAATTTTCCGGAAGGGGAAATGCTTCTGATCGATAAACCCCTGAATTGGACATCTTTTGATGTGGTTAACTTCCTGAGATCGTTCATCCGGAAGATGTACAATATAAAAAAGCTGAAAGTGGGACACGCCGGCACACTCGACCCGTTGGCAACAGGCTTGCTCATTATTTGTACCGGAAAACTGACGAAAAAAATTGATGCATACCAGGGCATGGATAAAACTTATGTTGGTAACCTGAAAATGGGGTATACTACACCTTCGTATGATGCCGAAACAGAATCGGATAACAAGTTTGACACCAGCCAGTTGAGTAATATAGAACTGATTAAAGCTACAGAATTGTTCAAAGGAGAAATCGAACAAGTGCCTCCTATTTATTCGGCCATAAAGGTAGCCGGAAAAAGAGCTTTTAAGCATGCCCGGAAAAACGAGGAGGTGCACCTCAAATCCAGGAAGGTAACTGTTCACGAATTCGACCTGTACAACATAGACCTGCCAGATATTAATTTTCGTGTACGATGCAGCAAAGGAACCTATATCAGGTCGCTGGTGCATGACTTTGGTAAATCGCTGAGAAACGGGGCCTATATGACTGGGTTACGCCGGACTGAAATAGGGGATTACAAAGTGGCGGAAGCTTATACGGTGGAAGAGTTCAGGAAGATCGTACTGGAACAAGCAGTCCTGTTTAATAAATAAGTTCCTTATAATAAATCTTGAAAAGGATTCTGTCGTAACCGGAGCTTGAATCTACCCGTTGATTTCAAAACAATACTGACTTGACATTCTGCCTATTATTTCGTATCTTTGCAGGCTTTTTGTTGAGGAGTACGGAATTTGGGATCATTATTATTTCCTATGCTTTCCAATTAATTTAACATCCAAAATATGAAATTATCACAGTTTAAGTTTGATCTGCCTGACGAACTTATTGCCAACCATCCAAAAGAAAACAGGGACGAATCAAGAATGATGGTTATCAACCGCAGAAAAAAAACAATTGAACACAAATCCTTTAAAGACATACTTGATTACTTTAACGAAGGAGACGTTTTTGTCATCAACAACACAAAGGTGTTTCCGGCCAGGTTATACGGAGAAAAAGAGAAGACCGGCGCGAAAATAGAAGTTTTCCTGTTGAGAGAATTGGATAAAGACAGCCGTTTGTGGGATGTTTTGGTGGATCCGGCGCGAAAAATTCGGATTGGTAACAAACTATATTTTGGTGAAGACGAATCGCTGGTAGCCGAAGTTATTGACAATACAACTTCGAGAGGAAGAACCTTGCGTTTTTTGTTCGACGGACCTTATGAAGAGTTTAAAAAAACTATTAAAGAACTGGGAGAAACACCACTACCGAAGATTCACAACAGAGAGACGCTTCCCGAAGATGAATATCGCTACCAGACAATTTATGCCAAACACGAAGGAGCGGTTGCCGCCCCGACTGCCGGTATGCATTTCTCAAAAATATTGATGAAGCAACTGGAAATTCTGGGTGTTAAATTTGCCGAGATCACGCTGCATCCGGGACTTGGTAATTTCAGGCCTATTGAGGTGGAGGACCTTACCAAACATAAAGTTGATTCAGAAGAATTGCATATTACAGCAGAAGCTTCGAAAACTATCAACAAGGCAAAAGCCGGGAAACACCGTATTTGTGCCGTAGGAACCACAAGCCTTAAAGCCCTTGAAACTGCCGTATCTATTACAGGAGATATTAAACCGTATAATAACTGGACTAATAAATTTATTTTCCCTCCGTATGAATTCAAAACTGCCGGAGCGCTCATTACTAACTTCCACCTGTCTATGTCGCCTATGCTGATGACGGTTTCTGCCTATCTGGGTTATGATTTTACAAAAGAAGTGTATGACGTTGCCATTAAAGAAAAATACAAGTTCTTTACATACGGCGATGCGATGCTGATCATTTAAAACACATTTAACCCGGAATAATCCGGGTTTTTTATTTCCTGTATTTGTTAACTTTACACTTATTATCTGCTGATTCTGTTATGAAAAAGTATCTGATCATAGTAGCTGGAGGCAAAGGTGAACGTCTTTCGGCTGAACTGCCCAAACAGTTTGTTGAAATCAACGGCAAACCGGTGTTAATGCATACTTTCAATGCTTTTTCAGAAACAGGAATGATCGATCATTTTGTATTGGTTTTGCCAACTGCATATATTAGCTATTGGAATGAACTTTGTGAAGCCTTCCGCTTTACAACAAAGCATATAATTAGAGAAGGTGGCCCAAAAAGGTATCATTCAGTAAAAAGCGGACTGGCAGTAATACCGGACAAGTCTCTCCTCGCTATCCATGATGCGGCACGCCCGTTTGTTTCAAAGAAAATGATTGCCGATGGCTTTAACATGAGCCTGAGAAAAGGCAATGCCATTCCTGTAATAAATATTGAAGATTCTCTGAGAGAGATTTCCGGACCATTAAATAAACCGGTTTACAGAAGCCGTTTCAAGCGTGTGCAAACACCACAGTTTTTTCGGTCAGCACTCATTAAAAAGGCTTACCAGCAACCGTATGACGAACGTTTTACCGATGACGCTACAGTACTGGAATCATCCGGTGAACAAATCTATCTGTTTGAAGGTATTACGGAAAATATGAAACTTACTTATCCCGCTGACCTGGCTTATGCTGAATATTTACTTCGTTTAAAAAAATAAGATGTGCAATACGCACCTGATAAATTTAGTGTGATTTATCAGATCTCATTTTAAATTTTCCCTGCCTTTCCAGTTATACCGGAAAACAAATGAGTAAACAGCAGTAAACACAATGTAAACCGGGTAGATCCAACCAAAAAGAAATAAGTAATACAGCGATTTTTTTCTTCCTGCAAATTCCGAAAAATGACGGAGCAGCGGAAAATCAACAACCATCTTCAATAACGAAAAAAGCAGGTATATAACAATGAACCAGACTTTTAGTATAACGGAAAACAGGCTGAACAAAAGCAGCAGATTAAACATAAATACTACCAGGGAAACAAATACGGCCCACCACGACCGGTATGCTGTTGCTTTGGAAGCCCACCGTATACGCTGTTGCATAAATTGCTTCATATTCTCCGGAGGGTTTGTTTCCACAAGTGCATGCGGTGCTTTAATAAAATGTATCTGTTTTGCTCCCCACTTTTTCGCAACTGCATGAAGCAGAAAAACATCGTCCCCCGAAGCACTTGACTTTCCTGCCTGCCGGGAAATCACGTTACGGTAGGTCTCTTTACTAAACATCAAATTGGCCCCGTTGGCCATTAACGGGAGGCTCAGGCCCAAAGATCCCGCACCTGAAGCAACGAGGCTCATAAAGTCCAGCATAAAAAAGTGCCGTAACAAACCTTTTTTTTCAGCATAAACTACAGGGCCAATGATCATTTTCGGCTTTTTCAAAGTATAATATGTTGCCAGGCGTTGCAGCCAATTAGGACCCATAGTACAATCGCCGTCAGTTGTGGCAACAAGCTGGTATTTTGCTTTGTCAATCCCAGTATATATGGCCGCTTTTTTCCCTTCTGCTTCTGTTTCCAGTAAACTTATGTCTATGGTATCATTTTCTTCTCTAAAACTGTTTATCAACTTGACTGTATCATCTTCCGAATGATCATTAACCACGACAATTTCATACTTATCACGAGGATAATCCTGCAAGGCGATTGCTTTTAGTAATTGTTCGACATGCCGGCTCTCGTTGCGCACAGCTACAACGATACTTATTTCAGAAAGCGGAGCGTTTGTTCTTTGATAAAAATGTTTAATCCGCAGCCAGCCAAAGGTAAAGAGGAAAACAACAACCATATAAAACATGGCAGAAGCAACCAGCAGCCAAAAAAAACCTGTAATGAAGGGAAGCATGAATTATAAATTAGTGTATGTTTCTTTTCTGTAAATTTGTTTCAAATAATTATGCATCATTGGGTTCTGAACGCATCATATTAGGCATTGACCCCGGCACCACCATTATGGGTTACGGTTTGATTCACCAAGAGGGGAAGAAGATTAAACTCATCACCATGGGTGTGCTTAAGCTGAGCAAATACAACGATCACGCATTAAAATTAAAAAAGATTTTTGAACGAACGCTTGGATTGATCGAGGAATATCATCCGGACGAGCTGTCCATTGAAGCTCCGTTCTACGGAAAAAATGTTCAGTCAATGCTCAAACTGGGACGGGCGCAGGGGGTAGCTATGGCTGCCGGACTTTACAAAGAACTGCCCATTTTTGAATATTCTCCGAAAAAGATCAAGCAGTCAATCACCGGTAATGGCAATGCTTCGAAAGAGCAGGTAGCGGCCATGCTTGCTAACCTGGTTCAATCCGATAAGGCCCCTGAATTTCTGGATGCCACCGATGGGTTGGCTGCGGCCGTGTGTCATTACTTCCAGGGAAACCATACCCAAAGCGGCAAAAGTTACAGCGGCTGGAAAAACTTTTTAAAAGACAATCCTGACAGAGTCGGATAACGAAATTTATTTCTCCGTCAGCACCTCCATAGTATCTTCAATCTCTCCGGGTGTGCTTTTTATTTTCATAAATGTTCCCATAGTTAGTTCTGGCCAGTATAAAGCAATCCTGTATTTTCCGGCCAGCATAGTCGCTTCTTTTCCCTGGAGGATGATCTCGTAAGGCATGTTAGCTATATGTCCTTCGCCCACTATTTCCAGAAAATGTTCTTCACCGGTCTCTTTATCCCAAAGCCCAACACCGAAGACAGTAATCTGTTTATCAGGAAAAACCAGCTCAAAAACTTTGTGTGTATTTCCTTTTCCTTTATTCAAGTTGTTGCGAATTATTTCCA